>JBKJYI010000162.1:0-11146 GCA_046715855.1 Phycisphaerae bacterium | reverse complement strand
TCATGAACATTTCGCGGCGAGGCGAAAAACTGGATGGTAAAAGTCCCATGCAGATGATGCTGCTCGAGGCCACCGAAGGTTCAATCCTTCGCATAGAAGCCGAAGGCTCCGACGAGCAGCAGGCGGTGGACTTGCTGGCCGCGTTCATCGACTCGGGCTGTCCGAGTGATTTTCCCCCGCGTGGCTGCGGAAACTAGAGGCCGCCCCGACAACCCCGCAAGGACCTGCTTCTCATCATCGGTCACTAAGAAATGGACATTCTTCGCGGCATCTCAGTGGCTCCGGGTGTGGCAATCGGCGAGTGCGTCGTGCTCGATGCTGAGGATTACCGCATTCCGTTCCGAACGGTCGCGATGGACGCGGTCGATGCCGAATTAAGCCGCCTCCAGGAGGCATTCCAACACTCGTTGGACGAGCTTCAAAAGCAGGCGGAATGGCTCAATGCCAATTTGGGTAGTGACGCGGCCAATGTCTTTGAATGGCACGTGGGGGTGCTCAAGGACGCACGCTTGCGCCAGGGAATCGAAGCACAAATTCGAGAAAAAAACGCCTCGGCTGCGTATGCAACCAGCACGGTCATGCGCAACTACCAACGCCGCTTCATGCAGATGCGCGACCCGCTGCTGGTGGAACGAATTCGCGACGTGCAGGACATTGAGCGGCGATTACTGCGTAATATTCTTGGTGAACAGCGAGAAGACCTGGCTCATCTTACCAAGCCGGTCATCCTGGTCGCTCACGATCTCACGCCCACGCAAACGGCGAGCCTCGCAGGAACAAAAGTGATTGGCGTGGCGCTGGACGTCGGTGCGGCCACTTCGCACACGGCGATTTTACTCCGCTCCATGGGGCGGCCGGGCGTCATCGGTCTAAACGACATTTCCACGCGGGTCAGCGGCGGGGACACGCTGATTGTTGATGGTTCCAACCAGCTGGTTATCGCCAATCCGCCTGAGCCGACCATTCAGGAATATCGCTCTCGCGAAGCGGCCTACATCCGTCTCACCGATGAACTTGACGAACTCCGGAGCTTCCCCGCGGTTACGCGTGACGGGCATCAGGTGTACTTGATGGCCAACATTGAATTCCCGCCGGAGGCCCACGTGGCCATTCAAAAAGGAGCCGACGGCATTGGGTTGTATCGGACGGAGTTTCTTTTCCTGCGGGCCGACGGGGCTCCCTTGGAAGAAGAGCAGCACGAGGCCTACCTCGACACGATCCGCGGCGCGAAAGGAAAGCCGGTCACCATCCGCACTTTTGATTTGGGGGCGGATAAATATACGCAGGAAAAAAGCTACGAGCAGGAACGAAACCCCATGCTCGGCTTGCGCTCAATCCGCTATAGCCTGCAAAACCTGGACATGTTCAAAACTCAGCTGCGAGCCATCCTTCGGGCGGCCGCACATGGCAAGGTCCGGCTCATGTTCCCGCTGATCAACAGCCTGATGGAGTTCCGACAGGCCAAAATGACCGTCCATGACGCCATGGAGGACTTAGAGGACGCAGGGCTCCCCTGTGGCCGAAATATCGACATCGGAATGATGCTCGAAACCCCTGCGGCAGCCATCCAAATCGCAGAATTTTGCAAAGAAGCGGATTTTGTGAGCATTGGAACCAATGATTTGATACAGTATCTTTTGGCCGTGGACCGCGGGAATGAGCGGGTATCGCCTTTTTATTCCCCCTCCCACCCGGCCGTGCTGCGGACCATCCGGGAAGTGGTCCGGGCTTGTACACAGGACGAGGTAGACTGTAGTCTATGTGGAGAGATGGCGGGGCAGCCGCTGTACACGCTGTTTCTCATGGGATTGGGCCTGCGGACGTTCTCGATGACGCCTGCGAACATCCCTGAAGTGAAAAAGCTGATTCGCCTGTCGACGCTGGCTCAGGCCAAGCGCGTGGCGCGAAGGGCATTGACTTTTGAGACGGATCGGCAGGTCACGAATTACCTGCGCGATGAAACAAGAAAAATGCTGCCCGAGGACCCGATCTGAGGAATGTCCCGTGGCGGCGGGGTCTTTTTGGAACGCGGGTCCCCGGACCACACCCTTGGATGGGTGAACCAGGGACTTTCATGGAAGTCGCCAAGGAAATAGCAGTTTCGCCGCCCGGCGAACGGTTCCGGTGGATGTTGACCTTCTCCTTAGGGGGAGATCTCCGATTCATCTCGCACCACGACACGCTTCGGCTGTTTCGTCGGGCACTGGCGAGGGCGGATATTCCCGTTCGGTTTTCTGAAGGGTTCAATCCGCATCCCAAGGTGATGATTCCACTGCCTCGGCCGGTGGGCGTCGCTTCCCGGGATGAAGCCCTCGTCATGGAAACCAACCGGATGATCGATCCGGACCAGGCCCTCCAACGCCTTCAGGAAAAAACCCCCGACGACATTCAGTTATTTTCGCTTCGCCGCATGGAACGCGGCGAACAGATGGAGCCGCAGCGCGTCCGCTACCGGCTCGATCTGAGCGATATGAATATTAATGATCTGGAAGCTCGCGCGGAAAAAATGTTGACCGCGGATACGTTCCCGATCGAGAGGAAAAGCCCCAAAAGCAAAGAGGCACGGGTTGTGGATATTCGCCCCTACCTCGTAGACCTGAGAGTGGCCGGCCCAACGGTCGAGTTCACTCTCCTGGTTACCGGTAAGGGGACGGCCAAGCCGGCGGAAATTGCGGGGGCGTTAGGATGCGAAAGCGATTCGATCAATCATCGAATCGAGCGCCTGGAGGTTCAATGGAGATCGATGCCACAGTAAACGTAGCCGCAGTAAAAGAAAAGACAAAAAAGCTCCCAAAAACGACGCGACGCGCCACCGTAAAACGAAAGCCCCCCAAGCGGCAGACCGACGCTTTGGTCGCTTCTGAAAATGCCGGGATTGACGCGGCGGAAGCGACGTCGGCCCGACAAATCACTGCATCGGAATCAGCGGCGCCTCCGACGCCGGTGGCCCGCGCCAAGAGAACACGCTCCCCGCGAAAAAAGCCCGCGCATCGAAAACGTCCCAAGTCGTGTCGGGCACAATGCCCGAAACCGTCGCAGTTGAAGCAGGGGTAAAATCAGGTGTGCTGGCCGGCGAGGTTCCAAAAGTCGAACGTCCCCGCGAGAAACCGTCCTCCGACGACGGCTTGAAAAGCGAGTCGCCGGCTGATGCTGACCTGGCACAGCAGAAGCGCTCGCGGCGGGGTCGGCGAAGAAGGCGGGACGGCTCCGAAGACGCAGAGAAACATCCCGAGTCCGTGCGCGTCATCGCAGAAATCTCACAGGCACCCACTCGGGAGTCCGCACGGCTTCAGCCGATGGAGCAGGATGGGCCCGGCACCACCCCCATGGTGACAAAGGCGCGACCGGATCGCGAGCAGGCAGGCACGGAAGGACATCAGCGTGAACGGCGCCGTCGCAGGGGACGACGTGGTCGAGGCCAAGGCAAAGAGGAGACGCAGCGACCGGCGAAAGGCCGGGTGGCTCAAACCCCCAGGGTCGAGCACGTCGGGTCAACGGACATCGACGTTGACTTTGATGAGGCGCCATCTGATGAGATTCCTTTCGAGGGCCATGGCGGGGTCGAACTGGAAGGATCGGAGGAGTTCGACGTAGCCGATGATGATGTGATCGCGCCCTCCGGCGGCGCCCGCCAGATGATGATCAACGTGTCGGCGGGAACCGAGTGCCGAATTGCCATCATGCATGATAATCGCCTCGAAGAGTTTTTCATCGAACGGGATTCGACCCAATCGCATGTGGGCAATATCTACAAGGGCCGCGTCACCAACGTTGAACCGAGTATCCAGGCCGCCTTTATCGACTTTGGGCTGGAAAAAAACGGTTTCCTCCACATTTCCGACGTTCAGCCGCAATATTTCCCGAATCACACGGGCGAGCCCGAGGATGTCGGACGAAAGATTCCGCGTCATCTTCGCCCGCCGATACAGCGCTGCTTCCGGCGGGGCCAGGAAGTCATTGTGCAAATCACGAAGGAAGGAGTCGGCACAAAGGGGCCCACGCTCACTTCGTATCTTTCTATTCCCGGTCGATTCCTGGTGATGATGCCGGGCATGAGCCGCCACGGCGTTTCGCGCAAAATCGAAGACGAAGCCCATCGCCGCGATATGCGTGACCTGATGGCCAAACTGGATCTCCCCACCGGCATGGGCTTTATCCTGCGAACAGCTGGACTTGGCCGCAATCAGCGTGAGCTGCAGCGCGATCTGAATTATCTGGTGCGGCTATGGAAAACCGTTGTCGAGCGAATCAAGAAAATGGCCACGCCGGCAGAGCTCTACCGCGAGTCTGACCTGGTGACCCGGACCATCCGCGATATTTACAACGCCGACTTTGATCGGATCGTGATTGACGACGCCAACGTGGCGAAAAAGGTGAGCGAATTCCTGCAAATTGCCGTCCCCAACAGTAAGACTGTCGTTGAGCATTACGCCGACCGCGAGCCGCTGTTCCTCCGCTTCGGCATCGTAGCCGTGCTCGAGCGCATCAACATGCGGCAGGTTCCGCTCCGCTGTGGCGGGTCGTTGGTCATCGACAGCACCGATGCGATGGTGGCGATCGACGTGAACAGCGGACGCTTCCGAACGCCGGCCGACGCGGAGGAAACCGCGCTGCAAATCAACATCGAGGCCGCGGAGGAAATCGCACGCCAGCTTCGGTTACGCGACCTGGGCGGCCTGATTGTGTGCGACTTCATCGACATGCGGCACGACCGCAACAAGCGAAAAGTCGAAAACGCCTTGCGCGACGCGCTCAAAAAGCACAAAGAGCGGGCCCGTATTCTACGGATGAGCGCCTTCGGCCTGATTGAAATGACGCGCCAGCGGCAGGGACCTTCACTCCACCGTAATCTCTACACCGACTGCCCCGAATGTCGCGGTAGCGGCCACGTCAAGCTGCCCGAATCGGTCACGCTCGACGCGATGCGCATGATCCAGTTCGCGGCGCACAATGAGCAGGTCCAACGAATCGTGCTCAGTCTTTCGAGTGAAGTGGCCTTCCGGCTATTGAATCAAAAACGCGGATTCATCGGCCAGGTGGAGGCCGAAACGAGCAAGAACATTGTGATTCACGGCAACGAAGCCTTCACCAGCGATCAGATGGAGATTGCCTGCGAAGATGCGCGCGGCCGACCGGTCACAATTTCGGCGACTGCGCCCGTTTCCAACAATGGCCGCGCTCCAATAAAGGGCTAGCCAGCGTGCTTCAGGAAGCTGCCTGGAGCGGGTGGTTCATCGGCCTCTCCACTGGCCTGCCTGTATGGTGGGCAAGAACGGATGCTGGCGCATGGGCGACCACCTTCTTCCATGCCGAACGCTCCGAGCGCGTGAGCCATTCTTTCATTTTCGGGCGAATTCGATCGGCCTTGCACCGGCTGACGTCAATCACTCGTCCCTCATCGAGCATTCCGGAATCCATCAACCGAACGAGAATCTCGAACAGCACCGCGCCCATTTTGGGTGAGATGATTCCCATGCGTATTTCGCGATAGAGCCGGTCCATGGCGTTACCGACTGCCGCGCGCTTGGAGAGCTTGCGAAGATAGCCGTCCG
Organism: Phycisphaerae bacterium; assembly: GCA_046715855.1. Taxonomy (GTDB): domain Bacteria; phylum Planctomycetota; class Phycisphaerae; order UBA1845; family UBA1845; genus CAZAMB01. Next base: position 5,594 of record JBKJYI010000162.1, on the reverse strand, counting down.
GCAGGCGGCTCAGTCGGTAGCGGGCACTTTTACGCGATGGCGGGGGAGCGGTGCGCCGCCGCTCGATGACTTCGGGATCGTGCAAGGCGCAAAACTCAGACCCCTTGCGAATCTTCCCCCGGCAGCGTTTCCCGGACTTGGTAATCGTCGAGCACCGGGTTTCATAGGGAAGCCGCTTGGATAAGGGAAGCGAGAGTTCCTTTTCGCCGCCTTCATTGAGGACGCGCACGCGCGGCTTGGACAAAAGCTCCCACAGCAGCATGGTTCAACTCCTTGTGCCCTAAGCGGGCAAAAGCGAATCAAATTCCACGCCGACGGGCGTCCGTGATGCGTCGGTGTGATGGGCCTATTCGTCGGTGCGCTGCGCCGATCCGTCGTGGCACTCGCGTGATAGGGAGACGCTAACTCGCTGGAATTGTAAGTTCGGCCGGTCAGTTCGCAAGCCAATTTGCGGCGCCAAAATAAATACTGTGCAGGTATGATTTTGAACAACGGGTGCCATGGCCAAGCGCAGCGCCGCCATGCTGGCGCCCGATACGGCCGGGCTTAGGCATGCCACCCGTAAGAGCCTACCAGCACGCAAAATACTATTCATCGATGCCGTGCCGGGAGCGGAGTCTTTTCTTTTCCCCGGCGGTCTGTTTATTTCGCAGACGCCGTACTTTGGCGGATTTGGGAATTTTGGTTGGCCGACGCGATTTTTGAGTTCGGAGGGTCTCAGCCAGCAATTCGAACAGGCGATCTATCGCGGCCGCGCGATTGGCGGCCTGGGTCCGGTGCCGGGACGAGACGACCTGCAACATGCCCTCCTTGGATATGCGTTTCCCCAGACGGGCTTGGATTTTCGATTTTTCCAAATCGGTGAGCGAATCGCACCCCTTGATGTCAAACCACAGGGTGGCACGGGTGCTTACCTTGTTAACGTTCTGACCGCCGGGACCCCCGCTTCGGGTGAATGTAAAGTTAATGCTTTGAGTGCCAATTCGCTGTTGAAGATCTTCCATTAGATCCGCTACACGCGTAGCTTGCTGCGAGCCGCTTGATTGTTCTTTTTGGTCCAAGTTACCCCTATTTTACTGCGCCAGCGTGCTGGCCAGTAAGGAAATTGGAAATCTCATCGGTCTTCAATTTAATCGTCCTCCCACCTCGGTCGCATCGAAGAAGTGTAGTTTTTCCCACGGAAAACCAACTCGAAGGGCTTCCCCTGCCGCGAATGGCGGGCGGGCTTCGACCTTTGCGGCAATCTCGGTCTCACTTTCCAGCACGACGCGGACAATTGCGCTATCCCCCAAAGATTCAACGCTGCGAACGGTTCCCGCAGAACTCGCGGTCGATCCACCGCCCGCTGGAGACAAGGTACACCCAAGTTCAATTTCATGTGGTCGAATGCCCAGCGCGACTTGTTTCGACGCTGCCTTTTGTAGCCACTCCCTATTGCCCAGCAAAAGGCGGATTCCACCACTCTGGAAACTGCTCAATCCATTTTCGGTGCATATTTCGCCGATCAGCAAATTCATGGGCGGCGATCCGAAAAAACCGGCCACAAACCGGTTCGCCGGACGATCGTAAACGTCCAACGGGGGTCCGAACTGTTGGAGCTTTCCGTGGTTGAGCACACCGATTTGGTCGGCAAGCGTCATGGCCTCCTCCTGATCGTGCGTCACGTAAACCATCGTGGTGGCAAGGTCGCGTTGCAGAGCCTTGATCTCCGTCCGCGTCCTGCTCCGCATGGAGACATCGAGATTGGAAAGCGGTTCGTCGAGCAGGAACAATTGCGGCTTCTGCACAATCGCGCGGCCCAGTGCGACGCGTTGTTTTTCCCCGCCCGACAGCTGATGCGGCTTGCGTTCCAATAGTGAATCTAACCTCAGTTTCGCTGCCACCTGCTTGACCGCTTGTTCGATTTGTGGCTTGGGCACGGAACGCATCTTGAGCCCAAACGCCAGGTTTTTGTACACGGTCATGTGCGGATAAAGCGCATAGTTTTGAAAGACCATGGACACATCGCGGTCGCGCGGCGCCAGTTCATTGACCGTTCGATCGCCGATGCAAATGACGCCGCTGCCTGGGCTCTCGAATCCTGCAATCAATCGCAAGGTGGTGGTCTTGCCGCATCCCGACGGTCCCACGAGCACGATGAGCTCGCGATCCGCAGCATGCAGACTCAGGTCGTTCACAGCCCGCACCACGCCCTTACGCGTTCGGTAGCTGCAAGAGACATGTTCCAAGGAAAGGCTGGCCAATGCGATTGCCGTCGTCAGACTCGCGTTACCCTTGCGTACTCAACGAGCCCGTGTTGTACTGGAGCTTTTGATCCAAGAATAGCGCGTGGAATGTCGAATGGCGGATACGATATACGATGTGGCCATTGTCGGTGCGGGGCCGGCCGGGGCGACGGCCGCTATTTTCCTCGCCCGAAAAGATCGGCAAGTCGTATTGATCGATCGTGAAAAAGCCGGTCGAGCCGCTCCCTGTGCGGGATGGCTCAGCGCCCGCGCCAACGTTCTGCTGGAGGAGGTCGGTTGCAATTTCCCCGACGGAGTGGTCCTACCGTTTTCGCAGGTCAGTTTCTATAACGCTGACTGCACCAAGCACGCCACGCCGAAGCTGCCAGGTTCCGCTGGATACCTTGTCGATCGCTGCGCATTTGATGCGGCCTTGACTGCGCACGCCGTAAAGCTTGGCGCGGTGCTGATGCGCGGCGAAGAGGCGAAGGACGTACGGCTCAGCGAATCCCAGGTGACAATCAACCTTGCGGCTTCTGCAATTCAAAGCCGACTGCTGGTGCTGGCGACAGGACGTGCCCAGGAGCTAGCATCCCGGGCCGGTTTCTCGCAGCGGGGATCGGACGTTCCAACCTGGGTCGCGCAGGTGGAAACCGCGTGCACGACCAAAGACGAGGAAACGCAAGTTGCCGTCATACTCGGCTTGGATAGCCGGGGCAGCTTTGCCTTTTTTTCCCGAAGCAAGAGTCGATGCACGCTGAGCGTGAACTTCGTCGGCGAAGGCACCCAAGTAATCCCAACACTGGCACAGCTTTGCAGGTTGACCACCGCCAAAGGCTTGATGCCGCGCGACCTCTCCGGTCAAGCAGTGCAATGCAAGCCCATCCGCTGTCCGGCAGGCTGGGCATTGGACATGGACACCCACGTTGCGAAACACACGCTCCTGGTAGGCGACGCGGGGGGATTCGTGTCGGCGGCCAGCAATGAAGGAATCTACCCGGCGATGTGGTCGGCGAAAATCGCTGCCGAGGTCATCGACAAAGCCCTTGGAAGTCCCTTTTCACAAGACGAACTGATGGCGTTTGACACGCAGTGGCGCATGCAGATCGCCGACCATCTCCGATCGCCGCACACGGATATTCGCTTCTTGCTCCCGCTCATTTTTTCCAATCAAGCCATGGCCGACCGCATGGCCGCCGCGTTCTTTTTCGGCGAGAACATTTAAGATATTAACGCATCAACTGAACGACATTGACAAGCACGGAGATGGCCAGGAGGACGGCGAGGACCAGCACCCACTGCACGGAGATTTTGGGCGATGCCGGGCTCTGTTCGGCGGCCGGGTTTTCGGCGGCGATGACCGTACCGCCAGTGGCAAGGTCAGTCAGAAGATTGTGATCGTATTTTTTGCGGGCCTGGAACGGCGGCTCGCCGTTAAGCACGGCCTGGAGATCCGCGATGAGTTGGGCCATCGAGGGGTACCGGTCTTCCGGATTCTTGGCCATCATCACCTCGATGATTTCCCCCACGCCGGCGGAGAGAGACTTATTGAGGTGGTCGGCGGGAATGAGCGGCTCCTTGAGGTGCTTGTGCATCACGGCCGACGGCGTAGTGCCATCGAATGGCACCCGGCCCGTGACCATGTGGTAGTAGGTGGCTCCCAGGCCATAGATGTCCGCTCGGGCGTCGATATTGATTTCGCCCCGAATCTGCTCGGGGCTGATGTAGTACGGCGTACCATAGGCGCGTCCGGCCTCCGCGGTGGCGGTTACGTAGTCGCCCATTTCGCGAGCCAAACCCATGTCGGCCAGCTTGACGTCGCCGGACTTGGTGAGCATCAGATTCTTGGGCTTTACGTCGCGGTGGATCAGGCCTTGATCGTGTGCGTGCTGCAGTGCGGACGCGCACTGCAGAACCACGCGGATGGCTTCCTTTTCCTGGACCGGCTTGCCGTCCACAATCGTGTCGTAGATGGTCTTGCCGTCGATGTATTCCATGACGAAGTAGTGATAGCCGCCGGATTCCCCCACGTCGTAAGCCTGCACGATGTTGGCGTGGTTGAGACGCGCCGCGGCGCGGCCCTCCCGATAAAACCGCTCGACGAATTCGGGATTCTCGCTGAGCCGCTTGGGCAGCACCTTGATCGCGACGATTCGGTCGAGGCTGAGTTGCTTGGCCTTGAAGACCACGGCCATCGCTCCCTGACCAAGCTTGCTGAGCACCTGAAAGCCGGGGATTTGCTGGGCCGGACGGTACATGGAGTCTTCGTCCATGGCCATCTGCAGCCGCTTCACCTGGGTATGAGTGACGTAGCCATGCTGAATGAGCATGTCGCGAAGAGTGATCGGTTTACCTTTCGCGACGAGGGATCGCTGCTCGGCCCGTACCAATTCAAGCTCGTTGGCCGTGCACAGCTTGCGTTCGACGACCAGCCTTGCAATCTGTGAATCGTCGATGGACATTCAATGATCCAAGGGCGTCGGAGTAATTTTCAAACCGGTGGCAATCAGGGTAGTCACCATGTCACAGACTCTAGGACGTGCTTTTGTACCGTTCCACTTTTTTTGGCTGTTGCTCCCATGCCGGTCCTCCCTCACTCTTTTGTTCGCTGCCGATTATAGGGCCTTGCCCGTGGTACCCGCCAGCTTTGTCTCCAAGCAAGTCCTTCACGATTTGTCGCGAGTCTGCCGTTGAGTCGGAAAAATTATGAGCCAGGGACGCCTGACGATCCGTAAAAAACGCGAGAGGCGGACCATGGGGGTTCCCAAGTCCGAAGGATTCGATGATGGCACGGCGCAACAATTCACAGCCTGTCCCGTTGCTGGCAGAAACATGCATCGGATAGGACCCGCAGGCCTGAATGACTCGTTCAACGTCACTCTGCTTCCAGCCAAATCCAAGGTCGCTCTTGTTGGCGACCACCCACGGTTTTTGGGATGGTGTGCCCAGCATTGACATCACGCTTTCCGGAAGGGAAATCGAACCATCAAAAACGAAAAATACCACAGTACTCCTCTGGAGTATGGTATCGCCGGCTTCGATGGCTACTCGTTCAAGTTCGCACTCCGTCTCTCGGCGTCCGGCTGTGTCCACCAGGTTGACCAGGACGCCCTGAAATTCAACGGATTCCATGACCCAGTCGCGAGTGGTGCCGGCCACCGGAGAAGTGACAACGGCCTCCCTGCCCAGCAGCGTATTAAACAGCGTGGATTTTCCGCTGTTGGGCGGGCCAACGAGCGCTACCGTGATCCCTTGCAGGAGCGCCGTGGCGGCGCCATATCCCTGCCTGAGCCTTTCGACCGACTGCCGGACTTGGGCAGCGTTCGTTTCGCATTGCGTGAGCAGACGCTGCAGCTCGCGGGGCAGTTC
>JBKJYI010000161.1:0-3339 GCA_046715855.1 Phycisphaerae bacterium | reverse complement strand
ATCACCGGCCGCATTAGCGGGTCCGGCGACGTGGACGTCTACGATTTAGGCCCTATGCTCCCCGGCGACCGCGTGCGCGTCGAAGTCGACGCTGACGCCGGCCTGGAAGGCGCGATCGGCCTCTTCGACGACACGGGCTGCACGCTGCTCATCAACGACCATCGCAACGTCTACCTTGGCCGCCAGGGTCCCTTCATCGATGTCACCATCCGTCGCCCGTCTTCGTCATGCCTGATCGCATTCGCCCCCACTCCCGGTTTCGACTCAGTCGGCGGATACGAACTCGCCACCGCCATCGAAGCCCCGGCCACCATCCCTTCGCCGCGACAAGATGCATTCGTTCTGGATTTCGTAGGTGGCCGCAACATTCGAATCGGCACTCGTCCAGGCATCAACGTGCCGGCCTTCGACGCCCAAAACATCTCTCCCGATTTCGAAGGCCTCACCCCGGCCATGATCGCTCAGATCGTCACCAGAGTTCGCAGCCGCTTCGCGCCCTACAACCTGACCATCTTTTCCACCAGCGAAGGTTTCGACGAAGACCAGTCGCTCAGCCGCGTCTATTTTGGAACATTCGACCCCGCATTGCTCGGTGTCGCCGACGGAGTGGACGAATACAACGCCCTCACCGCCCAGCACGCCATCGTCTTCACCGATACATTCGAAGCATTTGATCCGCTGCGACCCAGCGTCGCCGCCATGAGTCAGGCCATCGCCAACGTCGCCTGCCACGAGATCGGCCACTTGCTCGGCCTTGTCCACACCCAGGAACCGCACGATGTCATGGATGTAACCGCGAGCTTGCGGCAACTGATGGAAGATCAGGTATTCGGCCGCGCCCCAATCTACAGTACGGTTTTTCCGCTGGGGGATCAGGACTCCGCCCAGATGCTGCTCGACGCCGTTGGCGGAGACGCGGAAGCGGCCCGCGCCGCGGCTTCGTTAGTCGATCCCAAGAATCCAGTCTGGGCAAAAACAAACGATCCGCCGGCCCGCAACTTGGTCTGGCTGGGCGGTTGCCGGCTTCAGCAGTAATGAATTTGTGGTGCTGGTGTGTTTTGGTGTGCTGGTATGATTTGGTATCTGGTATATTTTTGTGGAGTGGGATGCCATGCCCAAGCCCAGCCTCATCGGGCGCCGGCATGAAACTTAAGACCAGGCGCTTCGATTGGCCATACCACCCCTTGTCTTCAAACCATACCAGTAACGAAATTCTGGAATGAGTTGATCGTACCACTGGTTAGACCATAGCATTGGCCTTGAAGCCATCGCTTGAAACTCCGGCGCGGGGTTCCGGCGAACAGTGCGACCTTGGAGTTGCCCAGTGAAAAACCGTTGGAAAATTCAACGTAAATCGTCTTGGGCGCGAGGTTGCGCCTTGGTGTTTCTGATCCTGATGGGCTTCGTGGCGGCAGGTTGTTCGGCGGGTACGGCGCCGCCGGACGGCCCGCTACCTTCAAACTTCGAGGACGGCAACGTGGATGAATCAGTGCAAAGCCCGCTGGGGAAAACCTCAGGCGAGCCCAATGATGATTTCGCCATCCCCGTCGTCGCCGTCCCCGAGCAATCCGGAATTGTGCGCCTCAAGGGAACCGTGGAGACCTCCAACGATTTGGATGTTTTTCTGATTGGTCAGGTGGTCGCCGGCGATCGAGTGATTGCCGATGCGTTTGCAACCACCAGCCTCGATGTCTCCATTGCCATATTCGACGCGGAGGAGCGGCTCCTGGCGGACAGCGACGATCGCAGCGATGAAAACCTCGATGCCAGGATCGATTTCGTGGCCCGCCACGATAGCGACCCCTTGTATCTGGTGGTTACGCGATCCGCCTTTGCCGGCTCGGCCCGCAGGACGGGGACATACACAGCCAATGTCGCAATCGAGATCGGAGGGTCCGTCCCCTTGCCCGTAGCCCAGGTGCTCTTTTTGAAATTCGACGGCGGCAACGTGAATTCACCGCGACTTGGAGAGATGGACCTCGCCCCGTTCAACGCCAGCGGCATCAGCAGGGTCTATGCGGGCAAGACCGAGGAAATCAAACAGACCATCATTGATGTGACCCGCCAGAACTACGAGCGTTTTGACGTTATCGTGGTTAGCAGTGACGACTTCGATCCCGGCCCGAACGACGAAGTCTCAACGATTTTCTTCGGCGGCTTCAACGACAAGGCCTTCGGCATCGCTGAGGACGTCGATCTCTACAACGCCGAATTCTGTGATGACGCGATCATCTTTACAGAGTCCTTCTCACCCTTCCTTTTTGAGTCTACGCCCAGCGCCGAGGAAATGGGCGTCGCCATTGGCAACGTAGCGACCCACGAAGCTGGCCACCTGCTCGGGCTGAACCATGTGGACAATGATTTCGATTTGATGGACGACCGCTCGCCGCCCGACGCCTTCCTGCTCGACCAGGAGTTCATGGAATCGCCGCTCTCGGCCGACATCATGCCCATCGGCACGCAGGACGGGGTCTTGCTGCTCAACGAAATCGTCGGGCCCGCCGAGGAAGAATCCGCCCGGCTCATCGTTTCAAAGCAGCAACAAGTCCGCCGTGCAGGGGGACTCGAGATCATCAAACGCCAAAGTCGGACAAAAAGTCCGCAATGACGCGGGAACGATCGCAGGCAAAGTCTTCCCAGTATTTGTCCGCGCGTCGCCGCCATTCGTCCCGGTAGGGACGGCGCGAGAATAGCCCAGCGTTTCAACGCTGGGTGAGCAAGGCGATGCCGAACCGAGTGCCGTAGGCACGGCTGATCGGTGTCGCGACGAGCGCGGTTATTTACTCGGATGCACCCTAGCTGACAGTGTCACATCCTGACACCTCGCGCCGCCCAGGACGGCGCGCCTGATCGCCGACGAAATCCGATCTCTACGTCTCCGGGCTCGCACTGCGCGCCCGGAGCATCACGCCGCCGCATGCCACTGCTGTGTCAGCAGTGCGGCTGCTGCTGGACGTGGCGGCACGAAACCGTCGACAGAATCGCCAGTGGAACAGACTCTTGGGGGGAAGAACAATGAATCCTATGTTTGCACTATGCCCGCATTGCACATTTCCGGTCGTCGTTCACCCGATCGAAGTGGGCTCAACCAGGCGCTGTCGTCAGTGCCGCTCTGAGTATGTGCCCGGTTCACCGGAGCGGAGCGAATCATCGACCGGCAGGAACACCCACCACGTAAAAACCCGCTCATCTTTTCGGACTTCGACAAAACCGCAGCGACGCTCATTCATCTGATTCAAAGTTGGGTCCGAACTGAACGCTGACCGTTACAGTCCAGGAAGACAACCAACAATGGGACAAAAAGGGAATTAACCTGCGTCCATCTGCGAAATCTGCGGA
>JBKJYI010000160.1:0-6752 GCA_046715855.1 Phycisphaerae bacterium | reverse complement strand
GTGGCCTCATAGAACGCAATCAAGCGGTTCAAGGCCTGACGTGTGTAGCGATCCTTCGTGCCTCGCTCCGATTTCAGCGTATTGAAGCTATCAACCAGGAGCTTTTCCCCTTCGCCGGGTTGATCGGACAGAGCCAACGATTCACCCCGCAGACTTTCCGCATGGGCAATGGCCCAATGCTTCGCAGGAAGTTTGCTTCGTAGCACGGCCAATGATTCCAGTAACGTTTTCCCGGCCTGGTCAGGCTCCCCCTTCGCAAGGAGCACCGCGCCGAGCGTACTTAAGAAAAGACCCACGTTCACGTGATCGGCCTCCGTCAAGGACTTTTGCATGCTGACCGCATCGCGAGTCAATTGCTCGGCCTCCGCATGGTTCCCCCGACAGGACATGGTTTCACCCAGATTGCATAGAACCAATGCAATCACCGGATGCGAGTCTCCATGCAGTTTGCGGCGGAGCACCAATGCCTCCCGAAAAAACTCCTCCGCCGATGCATAGTCGCCTTTGCAGAGGAGAAGCAGACCAAGGTTGTACTGGCTTTCCGCGACAAAGGGATGTTCTGGTCCATAACGGGTGCGGCGCATTTCGAGCGCCTCCCGCTCGAACGGTTCGGACTGCTCATACTCGCCCTTTTCCCTGAGGGCGGCGGCCAGATAGCACATCGTATCAATGATCATCGGGTTTGTTGGAGACTTTAGCTTGTGGAGTTCCTCGAGAACCTCGCGAAACACGTTTTCTGCCTGGTCGTGCTTTCCTGATCGAAGATCGAGCAAACCCAGCGCGTTTCGCATTTCGAACACACGGGAGTGCGTCTCGCCCAGATTTTTGCGATAGACGATAAGCGCATCATCAAAAAACGCGCGGGCGTCGTCGTTTCTACCCTGATCGTCCATCAGAGCGCCCAGATCATGCGCGGTCTCAGCGACCTGAATGTGCCCATCGCCAAGACGTTGCTTGCGAAGCGCGAGAGACTTTCGCAAATGCAACTCTGCTGGGGCTGCGGCTCCCAGTGCGCGGTAGGTGTTCCCGATCGTAAAGTGCAATCGTGCCTCAGTCAGCGGCTGTAAAGGAAAAGCGCCGGTGAGCTTACCTGCCGCCTGATCGAGCAGTTCCTCGGCCGTCAGCTCGCGACCGCGCGCAACGGATGGATCAATCGCTCGAAAGGAATCGATCAGAAAGCGGCTGATCGACTCCGCTTCGGCTCCGCGGGACTCGGCCGCGTGCTGCATCTCCGTTGCATATTTTTGCCCCTGCACGGCCTCTTGCCGGGCTGCCTCGGTCTTTCTGTATTGCCGTACGGTTGTCACCAAACCTGCCAGCAGTGCCAGAAAAACCGCGAGCGAAGCCGTGGCGGCGGCGCGGTTGCGGCGTATGAACTTTCGTGCGCGGTAGATTGCTCCGGGAGCCCCGGCCAGGACCGGCTCGTTGTTGAGAAAGCGGTGAATCTCCATCACCAGGCCGTTCACCGTCTCATAACGGCGGTTGCGGTCCTTCTCCATGCATTTCATCACGATCCAATCGAGGCCGCCGCGGAGCTGGCGAAGGAGCGTCGGCAAATGAGTGCGACGATTGGAAGTGATCGTGCCCAAGGGGTCCGGCGAAGTGCCGCCGCTTCCGGACTTCAAAACACCCAGCCGCGTGCTGGGCTTTGGCGGATCGACTTCGCGGATAATCCGCTGCATCTCCGCGATGGCCGCGCGGCGAAGCATTTCATCCTCAAAAGGCCTCGCGCCGGTGAGCAGCTCGTAAAGCAACACGCCCAACGAATACACGTCGGAACGCGTGTCGATGTCGATGGGGTTGCCTCCGGCTTGCTCGGGGCTCATGTAGGCCGGCGTTCCGATGATCTGGCCTTGCTCGGTGAACATGGTCTCTTGGGAAAGCTTCTGCTGAGTGGCCTTGGCAATCCCAAAGTCGATCACTTTCGCAGAGGGCTTCCCGTCGATGTCCACGACCAGGACGTTCGACGGCTTGATGTCACGGTGGATGAGTCCTTTCTGATGGGCGTGTTGCACCGCGTGACAAACTTCCATGAACAGGCTCAGTCGCTGCAGCGTATCGAGTCGATGTTTGTCGGCGTAATCGGTAATGGGGATGCCCGGGACGTGTTCCATGACGAAGTAGGGTCGGCCCGTCTCGGTGGCGCCGGCGTCGAAAACTTTGGCCACGTTTGGGTGATTCATCAGCGCAAGGGCTTCGCGCTCGGTCTCGAAGCGCGCCGTGACCTGTCGCGTATCCATCCCCGCCTTGATAATCTTCAGAGCAACACGTCGATGAATGGGGGCGGTTTGTTCGGCCAGGTAGACGATTCCCATGCCCCCTTCGCCCAGCGTTTCGAGAATCTTGTACGGACCAATTTGCGTCGGATGCTGGTCTGCCGGGTGCGCCGCAATGCGTTTGGCAGCCTTCGTCTGTGGCTCGGGTACATGGACAGATTTCGTCTCGTCGTCGTGGGGGATTTGGGTCATTGCTCAAACTCCGCCTTGATTTGGCTTGAATTTCGGTAAATTATCATCGTTTCGGGCTTCAGTGTCGAGGCCGCGTACCACGGGGGCATATCGAACGCCTTTGATAAGTGGTACAATCAAATCGGGGTGGGAGAAACTTCTTGAAGGAGATTCTCCATGAGATGTTTCCTATTCATCGCGTCCGTTTTTTTTGCGCCACGACTTGTGGCCGCCACCGATCGATTTTGCCGGGGCCCAAATCATATCAACGCGAACCATGTCGTTGATCTCTCCGACCATCTTTCGTGCCAACTGCCTGGTCGGTCCTGGGATTGCACCGGGAGTAGAGCGCCGAGCCAGAACTTCGCGGCTCCGCCGATTGATGCCGATGGCGACGTGGACCTTTTGACGCCGCGGAGTTACCTCGGAATTTCGGCTACGGGTGACAGCTACAATAATCTCGGACACCGCGCGAATCGGGGGCGGCATAGCCGGGCGAAGAGCCGCCATGTCGCCGCGCCGATCACTTTTTGTGAGCGGGTTTGAACCTTGATCTACCTGGACAACAACGCCACCACTCAGCCGCTGCCGGATGTTCAGCAAGTGGTGGCTCAGGCCCAACGCGAGCTTTACGCCAACCCCTCGAGCATCCATCAGTTCGGCCAGGCCGTTCGGCACTGTATCGAGACCGCCCGAGCGCAGGTCGCCAGCCTCATCGGAGCATCCCCCAAGGAAATCGTTTTCACCAGCGGGGGAACGGAAAGCATCAATCTTGCGATTCGCGGCGCTCTCCGGGCGCATCCCGACCGCCGCCGAATCGTCACCAGCGCCGTCGAACACTCCGCGGTCCTGCAAGTGGTCGAACTGCTCGCGGAGGAAGGCTACGACGTTCAGCACGTCGGCGTGGACCGCGAAGGCCGGATCAACCAGGCCGCATTGGAATCGGCCCTGACCTCCGACACGGCTCTCGTTTCCCTCATGCATGCCAACAACGAGACCGGCGTCGTCTGGGACGTAAAGCACTTGTCCGAGCTGGCCGCCAAGTGCGGCGCAATAATCCACATCGACGCGGTGCAAAGTGCAGGAAAAATGCCCATCGACGTCACGCAGTGGCCGGCCCACCTGGTAAGCCTGTCCGCCCACAAGTTCCACGGCCCCAAGGGCGTCGGAGCACTCTTCGTCCGCCGCCGCACCCGCCTCGAGCCGCAGATCGTCGGCGGTTCGCAGGAAAGCGAGCTTCGGGGCGGCACGGAAAACGTTGAAGGCATCATCGGAATGGGAGTGGCCGCAGAGGTTGCGGCAAAAGAGTGTCACGATGTGGCACAAAAAGTCGGCGCCCTGCGCAACGCGCTGGAGTCAGGAATTCTCGCAACCATACCCAACACACACATCCAAGGCGCTAACTCGCCGAGAATCTACAACACCTCGAACATCTCCTTCGAAGGCCTGCAATCGGACGCGATTTTGATGGTACTGAGCGAAGCGGGAATCTGTGCATCCGCCGGGGCCGCCTGCAGCAGCGGCTCTCTGGAGCCTTCCCACGTCCTCAAAGCGATGAGACTCGATGAGGCAGTCGCCCACGGTGCAGTTCGTTTTAGCATTTCCCGATTCAATACTCAGGCGGAAATCGACGAAGTGATCCGCGAGTTGCCGGTAATCCTCGAACCCCTGATGCAACTGAATCGGTGACAGGACGAGCCGATCCGCAGATTACGCAGATGGACGCAGATTTTTTGGGATGACTTTGGATTCGATTTTCTTCGTTTAGAAATAATCTGCGCTGATCTGCGAAATCTGCGGCTTCCCTCATCACTTTGCTCGTTCGAGATAGGAACCCGTGCGGGTGTCGATGGCGATCTTCTCGCCCGGCTCAATAAACGCCGGCACGCGAACCCGCGCCCCGGTCTCCAGCACCGCGTCCTTGGGCTGATTCGTCGCCGTCGATCCTTTCACCACCGGAGGAGTGTCCGTGACCGTCAGGACCATCGTGTTGGGGAGCGAAAACGAAATCATCAGGCCGTTGTAAATCTCGCAGGTGACTTTCGTGTTGGGAATCAAAAACTGCGCGGCGTCAGCCACCACGTCAGCGCTCACCGGAAACTGGTCGAAAGTCTCCGTGTCCATCACGATGAACTTGTCGCCTTCCTTGTAGAGGTAGTCATAGTCCTTGGACTCCACAAACGGCACTTCGATGCGATCGTCCACGCTGAAGCGCACATCCGACATGTTCCCGCTCTTGAGATTTTTGACCTTCGCCTGCATGTAGCTCCGCTTGTTGCCCTTGGCCACGTGCTGGCACTCGTGTACAACCCATAGATCGTTCTCGTAAAGAATGGTTTTGCCCTTGCGAAGGTCGACTGCCTTGATCATGCCCCAAGCTCCAAAAGCCGCTGCGGCCAACCGGCGTCGCGGCAAAAACCCAAAAAACCGTAGACCAGCCATTGTGACATGCAGTCCGATATTGGTCAACCAAACCTCGCCGCAGATGAGATTAAGGGGTGGCACGGTCTGCGCCTGTTTGCCAGGCCGTGGCCTTGAATTTTCTACCGCCAAAAGCGGAAAAACAACCCGTACCTGTTCCATTTCCCTCTGGGTTTTGCTATTTTAGACACCGCGTATTTCCTTTCTCGGGGTATGGGCGTCAGGCGGCAGCACAATGCAGGGATTCTATTGGGTCCTTTTCGGGGCCGGCATCCTCATGACAGGCGCCTTTCTAACGGGCTGGTGGCGGTACGCCTTCCGGCCTTGGTGCATCCGTCCCTCGCGAATGACGGTTCGCCGCTTGCGACTCCAGATCACCGACCCCGCTGACATCGAACGGGTGGATTCCGTCCTGGCGAGCTTCGCCGGCGGATTCAACAAAATGATTGCGTCTCCGTCCGAGTCCGCCTGGCAGACCTATTGCCAGGCCCAGACGGCGATTCTTCGGCCCTTCGCGGAAGAGGGCGCGGCCATGGGATACACGGTCCGCCGATTGTTCCGTTATGACGCCGCCGACTTCGAATCGCTCATCGTGAAACCCCGTCCCGAGTTTCGTTATCTGTACTACGTGGGCCTGGGCTTCTGGTCGGGCATGCGCAACCACAGTGCCAGACGTGTGGCACAAATCGTCAAGGGACTCGATCCGCTTCATTCCTACCTCTGCTTTGACGGCTACGGTTTCAAGCGGGCATTCTTCGATTACCCGCGCAACCGCGACGCGCTGGCTACGTTGAATAGCTTTGAAGGTTACGCCCGTAATGCCGCGTATCAGGGCGTGGGCCGCGCGTTGCACTTCCTTTTCATGGGGCACCCCGATCTTGTCATCGAGCGCGTCGCCGCACTGGGATCGTACGCAGTGGATGCCGCCGCCGGCGTGGGTCTCGCCGCGGCGTTCGTAAACCCTGACCGGCTTGCTCCGGAATTCGAACTGGGACTCCAAATGCCCAAAGAGTGGCAGCCTCATTTCCACTTGGGACTTTGCTTTGGTCTAAAGGCCCGCGCCATCAACGACCTCGACGCCTTTGATCGCAACCTTGCGACTCTGCCCACGGCAACGCAGGGCGCGATTCGCGCCTCGATACGCGAATGCGACCGAATTGAGTTATTGATCCGCGCCGACGGACAGTCCGATGGCTACCGCCGCTGGCGCGAACGCGTCACCGGATGGATGACGGCCAACATCGAATTTCCTATGCAAAGGCAACATGGGACAGAGGCAACAAGGCAACAAGGCAAAGAGGCAGCAAGGCAAGAAGACGTAGGGCGGGCTCAGCCCGCCAATCTGTAGGGGGGGCTATGCCCACCATTTCGTTCATGGGGAAACATGCAAAACTACGATTCCGCAAAAACCGAAATCCTCGACTGGCTCGCCGAAACCATCAAGGTGCCGGCCGGACAGATTGACCTCACCCGCCCGCTCAGCGAGATCGGCCTCGATTCTCTCGACGCCGTCCACATGATCGCCACCGTCGAATCCATCATCCGCCAGGAACTCCCGGAGGACATCATCCGCCGCGTCACCTGCCTCAACGACATTTTCGCCCTGATGCGGACCAAAATGGCCGCTGCGTGAAAACTTGGAAGCCGCAGGCTTTTGAGGACTTTAAATGAGAACCGAAATAAGCCTGCCTCCACGCAACCCAGCCCGATAGAAACCGCTCTTCGCGTAAAGCTCATCTCACTCCATCATGTGAACCCGCCCTATTCCGGCGGCCCCTCGGTACCCTTCACCAGCTTCGAAGGACAAGTGCGGTGGGTCGGTCCTCCGGCGTTCTATTTGGAGTCGGAGCTTTCGGGGTTTCGGGCGTCGCCTTTGCAATGTAC
>JBKJYI010000159.1:0-10447 GCA_046715855.1 Phycisphaerae bacterium | reverse complement strand
CCACAGGCCGCCGCCGTAAATGGTTGGAATAACGATCAGCACTGCGGTCGTTACCAGTACGGCCGGCACATACCAGCGCTCGACACGATCCGTCAGGACCTGGGTGGGTGACTTGGTAGTTTGAGCTTCGGCCACGAGCTTAATGATCTTGGCGAGTTTGGTTTCTTCGGCCCGATGCGAAACCGTCATGATCATCGTGCCGTCGCCGTTGATCGTGCCGGCGAAAAGCGTCGAACCCGCTTCCTTTTCCACCGGCATCGATTCCCCGGTGATCGGTGCTTGGTCCACGCAGGACGATCCCGACGCAACCATGCCGTCCACGGGCATTCGCGCAAAGGGCCTGATGACCACCTGGTCGCCAACCTGGAGGTCCGCTGCCCGGACGATGCGCTCGCGGCCATCGCGGTCGCGCAGGATCGCGGTGTCCGGAGCCAGGTCGGCCAGGGCCTTGATCGCACGCCGGGCCCGATCCATGGCCAGGTTCTCGCCCGCGGTCCCGATCCCAAAAAGAAACAAGAGCAACGCGCCTTCTTCCGGTTTGCCCAGCGCAATGGCTCCCCCAGCAGCCACAAACATCAGCACATCGATGTTGCTTCGAAACTGGCGCAGGGTGCGCAGCGTTTCGAGACCGGTATATCTCGAACTGCAGAGAAAGCTGGCCAGCAATAAGATCATCCGCAGCCACTCAGGACCCGAACGAACATGGGTGACGTAAGCGGCAAGCAGAAATATGCCGCCCAGCAGCGGCATGGCTAATTCCGGATTGCGTCCCAGCCAGTGCAGCGTGAGGGCAATGACCGGCTCGCGCTTTTTGCCCCGTGATCCATCCGAGTCGTTCGCGTGCCACTGTGTGACAGCAGCGCCGGGACGGAGCCGGTAACCCAGTTCCGCGAGTCGGTCAAGGACTTGCGGAACGGCGCAGCGGCTCTTATCGAACTCAAGCCGCACCAGTCCCGATGCGTAAGAAGCGGTGGCCATCACCCCGGGTATGCGGTTGAGAACGGTGTCGATGAGTTGCTCGCTTTGGGAGGAGACCATGCCATCAATGGGAATGATGGCATGCCCCCACTCGGGCGAGAAGCAGCCGCCGTTGCGGCGGACTTCGCGCTCGAGTTGCCCCAAGGTGAGCTGTTCGGAATCGTAATTCAGCGTAATACGGGCGTGATCACCGTTGGGGTGTACGGCCACATCGCGAATGCCGGGCCGATTGAGCAGCCGCTGCCGGACGCATTCCGCACACTCGACGCACTTGAGCGGCCCCTCGGGACAAGTAATGGGAATTTCCAGCACCGCCTGCGCCATGAGCGAATCTGACCGTGCAGGCGAAACCGAGTCAAGCCTTCTCCACCTCCTCTTTGTTTGCATGCCAGCATCCGGGTAAGATGAAGTCCTTCCATTACAGAGGATGCTTGCAATAAATGTCGGACTACAAATTGTACGAATCGCCGCTGGTTACCCGATACGCTTCGCGAGAAATGGCCGAGCTGTTCGGCGACCGGACCCGGATTTTGACCTGGCGCAAGATATGGCTGGCCCTGGCCAAGGCTCAGCACGCCGCGGGCTTGCCGGTTTCTTCCGGTCAGATCAAGCAGCTCGAAGGCACGATCGAAGAAATCGACTTCGCCGCAGCCGCCCGGCACGAGAAGCGCTTGCGGCACGACGTCATGGCTCACCTGCACACTTGGGGCGAAATCGCTCCGCAGGCGCGGGGCATTCTTCACCTCGGCGCCACCAGCGCCGACATCGTTGACAACGCCGATTTGATCATTATGCGCGACGCCCTTGGGCTTCTGACCGGCTGGCTTGCTGCTGCGATCGACGCGCTCGGCGACTTCGCGACCAAGCACGGATCGCTGCCCACGCTGGGATTTACCCATTACCAGCCGGCGCAAGTAACCACGGTGGGCAAGCGCGCCACGCTTTGGTGCTGGGACCTGGTGCGAGACCTCCAAGAAATCGAAATCCGAATGAGCTATTTGCGCTTTCGAGGAATCAAGGGTGCGACCGGCACGCAGGCAAGTTTTCTGGAATTATGCGGGGGCGATGCCGCCAAAGTTTTGCAACTCGAAAAGGTTGTCGCAAAACACTTCGGCTTCGATGAAGTCGAACCCGTCACGGGGCAGACTTATTCTCGAAAGATCGATGCTCAGGTCGTGTGCGCGCTAGGCGGAATCGCGGCCAGCGTCCACAAGTTCGCTAATGACATTCGTCTTCTGCAAAATCTAAAGGAAATTGAAGAACCATTCGAAGAAGAGCAGGTGGGTTCCAGCGCCATGGCCTACAAACGCAATCCCATGCGCTGCGAGCGGGCCACCGGGTTGGCACGGTACGTGATCTCACTGGTGAACTCCCCCTTGCAGACTGCCGCCGAGCAGTGGTTCGAACGAACGCTGGACGATTCCTCCAACAAGCGCCTTGCGGTGCCGGAGGCTTTTCTCGGTGCCGATGCAATATTGCGAATCGTCACCAACGTGGTTCGGGGACTGGTGGTCTATCCCAAAGTGATCGATTCGCGGCTCCGGGCGGAACTTCCCTTCATGGCTACGGAAAACATATTGATGGCCGCCGTTGAGGCCGGCGGCGACCGCCAGGAGGTTCACGAGCGCATCCGGGCACATTCGCAAGAAGCCGCCAAACGCGTCAAACTCGAAGGCGGCGAGAACGATTTGCTGGAGCGCTTACGCAAAGATGAAACATTCGCGAAGATCGATCTCGAGAACGCAACCGACCCTCGGCGATTTGTCGGCCTTGCTCCGCAGCAAGTGGACTCGTTTGTGAAGGATTTTCTGGCGCCGGTTCGCGCGAGATACCGAGCGCAATTAGCTCGCAACGCGGAGCTGTATGTTTAGGTAATACCTTCCATACAAAGAATTCGATGCGAGCTGTGCATGAGGGCTAGGGCGGGCTATGCCCGCCGCAACTCGGTGTGTTTTGATCGACGCTGAATAAAAAAGCGGTCCGCCGCGACGATTCGCAACGGACCGCTACAAATTCCCCACATGATTGCTGCTAAATCTACGAATTCTTCGCCGCGGTTGCCGCTTCCACGATCGCACGAATCTTCGCCTGTGCAAGCACCAGCTTCGCCGCCGACTCCTCAGCGATTTCATCCGAGCCGATGACGAACACGAACGGTTTGCCTGCCGTCTTCGCCGCCTCGCCGGCCAACTTGTTGCAGCAGAACGGCTTGCCATCGACCTTGTAGCTCATCGTTACGCCCGCCGCCGCATCGACCACCAGCTTCGCCGCTGCCTCCGCCTTGGCCTGATCCGTAAACTCCACCCCGCCGACCTTGTAGGCGATGGGTGCCTTCGCCGATTCGGCCATGCTCTTGGCAGCGTGCGGGCACTGGGTCGACTCGCCGCCGACGGAGTACTGCACGGCGACCATCGACTCAATCTCTTTCTCATACAGGGCCACGAGCCGGGCGTCCGCCTCGGACTGGCTCTTGAAGGCTTCTTCGCCGACCACATATTCGACCGGCTTGTCCGCGGTCTTCGCGGCCACAAACGCTGCATTCGGGCAGCACATGGTCTGCTCGCCCACGCGATATTTCACCGTCGGCATCGACGCCAACACTGCCTTCGCCGCGTCGCTGGCCGACGCCATTACCGACGAGCCGCCATGACAGGGCTTGGCACAACCGCCGCTCGCAGACCCGCCACCCCCCGGACCAGCCGCCACCATTCCCGCTTTCTTCTTCGCGCAGCCTTCGTTCGGGCAGGCAACAACGGTCGAAACACTGGCAACCAGTGACAATACCCCCGCGAAGGCCAAGGCAAATTTTTTCATCGTCGATACTCCAAATGCGAGATTTCTCGTTAGACCCCCAACACGCGATGAGCGATCTGAGATCGTGCATTATAACCCATTTCTACATGCAGGACCAGAAGTGGGGGTCCAATCTGGGCCCATCTTCGTAATCGGCGGGTAACCCTTTCGGCGGCCCCTGCGGAGTCGTAAAGTAACGCCATGAGCAAGCCAGCGGTCAGGCGGGTCTACCTGTTCGGCAATCCGAGCAAACTGCATGCCCAGGAAGCAATCGAGGGGCTGAAAAAATTGGCCAGCGAAAAATTCGAGGTGGTGGGCGCCTCGCTCGGCAAGACCATAGAAGATAAGGCCCGCGACGCCGACCGCATCGTGGTGGTCGGAGGGGACGGCACCCTCATCGGCGTGGCCCGATCTCTCGGCTCGCAACAGATCCCCCTCATCGGCGTCAACGTCGGGAAGCTTGGATTCCTCGCCGAATTCTCGCTGGACGACCTGGCCGCCAACTTCGATCGCGCTGTCAACGACGACGCACTGATCAGTCGCCGCGCCGCTCTCGACGTGCAAATCGAAAACGGCGGCGTGCGCCACTCAAGCCCCGCGATCAACGACTGCGTGATCCAGGCCGGCCCGCCGTTCCGCATGATCACCCTCGGCGTGCAGCTCGACGCCGCGCACCTCTCCAACGTCGCCGGCGAAGGGCTCATCGTCTGCACCCCCAGCGGCTCGACGGCGCACAACCTGTCGGCGGGAGGGCCCATCGTCCAACCCGACGTTGATGCCATGATCGTGACACCGCTCAATCCGCACTCGCTGACTCATAAGCCCATCGTGGTCAACCGCGAGTCGAAGTTGGAAATCACCGCCCTCGCCGTGAACGAGGGAACCACCGCGATCATTGACGGCCAGGAGCCTCATCCGTTGCGAACCGCCGACCGCGTGACCATCCGCCGCTACGCTCACGATTTTCTCCTGGTCCGCAATCCCCGCCACGACCGCTGGCACAACCTGGTCACCAAGCTCCATTGGGGCCAGTCCCCGAACTATGAATAAGCACCGTCATGATCCCTTCGCTTTCAGCCCGCTTTTTCACCCCCGTCGATATCGCCTCGCTGGTGGTGTTTCGAATCATTTTCGGCGGCATCATGATCTGGGAAGTCTGCCGCTATTTCCATTATGATTGGATACGCCGCTACTACATCGACCCGACCTTTTTCTTCACCTACTACGGCTTCTCCTGGGTGCGCCCCTGGCCCGGCCATTTGATGTACGTCCACTTCTATCTGCTCGGCGTTCTCGCCTTCCTGATCACGATCGGCCTCTTCTATCGCGTCAGCGCCGCATTGTTTTTCCTCGGGTTTACTTATGTTTTTCTGCTCGACCAGGCCAACTATCTCAACCATTTCTATTTCATCAGCCTGATGAGCTTTCTGATGATCCTCGTTCCGGCGCATCGTGCTTTTTCCTTGGACGCCTGCCTACGTCCACAGATCAGGACACAATTCATACCAGCCTGGTGCCTCTGGCTGCTCCGAGCGCAGTTGGCCGTTGTCTACATCGGCGCCGGAGTGGCAAAGATCAATGCGGACTATTTCCAGGGCGAACCCATGCGAATGTGGCTGGCGAGTCGGTCCGACTTTGCACTCGGAACGTGGAAGATCGGCGAGCTTTTCACGAAGGAGTGGGTGGTCTGGTTTTTCAGCTACGGCGGGCTGCTTTTTGATCTCCTCATAGTGCCTGCACTCTTATGGCGCCGTACCCGCATTGTTGCATTTATCGCGGTAGCTTTCTTTCATCTCATGAACGCTTTCCTGTTCAACATTGGCATTTTTCCGTGGATTTCCCTCGGCGCCACGATCGTCCTATTCCTCCCAGCAGATTGGCCCCGACGAGCATGGCGCCGGCCCGCCGAGTCCACCCAAATCATTGAGCCGCTCGCACTCCTCCCAATCCCACCAAAACGGCGTGCGATTATTGCGTTTCTCTGCGTTCACATGACAGTGCAAATCCTGGTGCCGCTTCGGCACCTGCTCTATTCCGGAATCGTGCATTGGACTGAGGAGGGCCATCGGTTCTCCTGGCACATGAAACTGCGTGACAAGGAAGCAGAAGGAAGATATTGGGCAACCGACCCCAGGAACTCAAGCGTCGAGGAAATTTATCCAGCCAACTACCTGACGTCGCGGCAGCGAAACAAAATGATGAAGACCCCCGATATGATTTTGCAATTCGCCCATCATGCGGCACAAGAAATGCGAAGATCAAAAAACCGCGAAGTAGAGATTCACGCCGACATCGAAGTCTCGCTTAACGGCCGGCCCTATCAGAAGCTGATCGACCCGACAGTCAACCTCGCCGCCCAAAAGCGCACGCTGGGCCACGCAGCCTGGATCCTGCCGCTTGAAACTCCCTTGCGTAAAGCCAATCCATGAACAACAACAGCTTTAGTCTCTGCGCCTCTGCGAGAGCATTTTTTATCCGGCCTTAACGTCGCCGAACCCAGACCGTGAACGACGTAATCTCTCGCAGAGGCGCGGAGACGCAGAGCGGCTCAATCGGGTAGGTTATTCACTGTTCTAACGATCCCATCTTTGAGTAAGGTGGCGCCAAAATTCAGCAACAGGCCAGCGCGCTTATCCGCAACTTTGAGGTAGGTTAGAAGCTGCTTCTTATGCACGGGGGCAATAAGCTCGACGGATTTGAGTTCGACGATTATCAGGTCGGCAACAATGATGTCTGCGCGGAATCCCACGTCGAGAATCATGCCTTCCCAATGGACAGGAATAGGGACTTGAACCTCAACATCTAGCGACCGCTTTCGCAGTTCATGAGCAAGAACGGCTTCGTAGACGGATTCCAGGAGGCCCGGGCCAAGTTGACGATGAATGTGCATCGCCGTGTCAATGACCTGTCCTGTAAGTTGATTAATCTTATCCCGCAGATTCCATGGACCAACCTGGGTTGGGGATCGACTCTCGGAGTAGCTCTGAGTGTCCATCAAAGCTATCTCTGCGGCTCCGCGCCTCTGCGAGAGCATTTTCTATCCGGTCCTGTCGAGAGCGACCCTTCGTCTAGAAGAAGTTCGCCAAAAACAGCAGGCCGAACGCGATGAGAATAGTGTTGACCAACGACGTGCCGAGAAATGCTCCGATCATCCTTGAATCTCCTTTTTCCTGCTTTTTCAGACTCTCCAAGACGTCGACAACCGAATTACGCACTCTTCGCGGAGTGCTCCTCGTGGGGAACGAATCCGCTCCTCTGCGTATTTTCTGTGATACACCGGGCATCCATAAAGTGCAACAGGTAGTCCTGCGATCCGGCCTTCACGCCCGTCCCGCTGAGCTTGAACCCCCCGAAGGGCTGGGCGTCGACCTGCGAGCCGGTGATGCGGCGGTTGATGTACAAATTGCCCACGTCGAACTGCCGGCAGGCCTGCTCAATATTCGCCGGACTCCGCGAAAACAATCCGCCGGTCAGTGCGTAGCGCGTATCGTTCGCAACCGCCAGCGCGGAATCGAAATCAGACGCGGCGTGGACCACCAGAAGCGGCCCGAAAATCTCCTCTTGTGATATGCTCGATCGCGGTGAGATTTCGGTAACCACCGTGGGGGGCACAAAAAATCCATGCTCGCAGTCCTTGGGAAGTTGAGCCTGCACCAGGATTTTCCCTTCATTCCTGGCTAGCTCGATGTAGCGGCCGACGCGCTCGACGGCATGCTCGTCGATCACCGGACCAGTCATGGCCATGGGCTCTTCGGGCGGTCCGATGGGAATGCTCATCACCGCGTCGCGAAGTCGCGAGCAAAAAGCATCATACACTCCGCCCAGCACAATGACGCGACTGCAGCTGCTGCACTTTTGTCCCGCGAACGCGAACGCGGAATCCACAATCGCCTGCACTGCCCCGTCCAGATCCGCGTCATCATCCACGATAATCGCATTTTTTCCCCCCATCTCGACGATCATTTTTTTGATATATGACTGCCCTGGACGTACCACCGCGCCCGACTGAATGACACTCGTGCCGACTTGCGCGGATCCGGTGAAGGCCACGAGATTGACCTCCGAGTGCTCGATAAGCGGCGGGCCGAGGCGATCCCCCGATCCCAGCAACAAATTGACCGCGCCACGCGAAAGGCCGGCTTCGTGAAAAATATGGACGAGCTTTGAGGCCGTAACCGACGCCTGGCTGGCCGGTTTAATCACTACGGTGTTGCCCGCCGCGAGCGCTGCGGTGGTCATGCCCGTCAGGATCGACAGCGGGAAAGCGTACGGCGAAATCACCGCACAAACGCCCTTGGGCGAATAAACAAGCATGTTCGATTCACCGGGAATGTTGCGAATGCGCGGGTGCCTGTCGATGTGCTCCATTTGCTCGGCGTAGTAGCGGCAATGGTCGATAGCCTCGCTGACTTCGGCATCCACTTCGCGCCAAGGCTTTCCAACTTCCAGAATCATGGTGGCGGCCAGTTCGAAACGCTGCGCTTCTAACTTATTTGCCGCGTTCCAAAGAAGATCCGCGCGGACCGAAGCTGGAGTGGAGCGCCAGGACGGAAACGCTTTCCGCGCCGCGGCTACCGCGCGATCGACATCAGCCAGTCCGGCCTGTGCAATCATGCCTATTACCTCCTCGCTGCGTGACGGATTGTGCGAGATGAAACTTCCATCGGCTTCAACGGGGTCGCCATGGATGACGAGAGGGTAGGCGCGACCCAACTCGCCGCGCACATGGTTGATCGCTCCAAGCATTTTCTGGCGGTTGGCAGAATTCGCAAAGCTGGTGTTCGGCGCATTCTTGAAAGGGCTCATAGGTCTCTCCGAGTCGAGATCGGTGTAGTAGCGGCGCGGCGGGGGGGTGCTGGCAAGCTTCGCGAGCGCGGGGTTTGCAAGCAATCGACGATGCGAGGCACGGTCGCCGAAGCTTTGTTTCAAAAATCCGTCATTCGAGGAGTTTTCCAGCAAACGCCGTATTAGATAGGCCATCCCCGGCATCAAGTCGCCATAGGGGCAATAAACGCGAAGGCATTTCCCCAGGCCAAACAGAGCAGACTTCAGTGGGTCGCCCATTCCATACAGCATTTGTATTTCATAGGCCTTCGGAGACAGGTCCAGCTCCTCGGCCGTTGTGCAGACCACTGCCAGCGAGCGGACATTGTGGCTCGCGAAACAAGGCCTGATCAAGCCGGCGTCTTCAAGCATCGTTCGACTCATGCGCTCGTAGCACGCATCGGTTTCCCATTTGTTGGTCCACACCGGCGGCTGCGCATAATACCGTTCGGCCGCCGCCGTCTCCGCGTCCCAGTAAGCTCCCTTGACCAGCCGAATTGCGAACCGCGTACCGCGGCCTCGCGCCCAATTCATCACGTTTTCCAGGTCTTTTTCGCCGCCCTTCAAATAAGCCTGGAGCACGATTCCGACATCCTCCCAATCGCGCAATCCATCTTCCATTAATAATCGCTGGAATACATGAATGGTGAGCTCGCGATGCTTCGACGACTCCATGTCGATATTCACAAATGCGCCCACTTTGCGGGCGTGCAGCAACAACGGGCGCAATCGCGAAGATACCTGCGAATAGGACCGTTCCGGATCGATCGGATCAAAATAGGGGTCAAGGCCGGTGAGCTTCACGGAAACATTGACTCGGGGCATAGGACCGCGTTCATCCGTATCGATGAGCGGAATATTCGCCCACCGCGCGGCGATGGGGGGAAGACGATCGAGGATCTGGTGATAAACCGCCGCGTAACGATCGGCCTGAGCGTGGCTCGTGGTGGACTCGCCGAGCACGTCGAATGTAAACGCCATTCCTTGGGAACGGAGTCGTTCGATGGTTTGAATTGCGCTGGGTATGTCAAAGCCGGTGATAAATCGGCCGGCCATCATTTTGGCTGCATACCTGGTGCACCAGCCGGTGACTTGATCCCGCCAATTTTTCGCCGGACCAGGACGCAGCCAGGCCCGCGCCAGGCGCGGCAGCACATCGACATCATGGAAGAACTCGCGCAAGTGACGGGATATCGCTTCGTTGGAACCAAGCGCAGGCAGGCATTCGACAAACGGAAACGCCCCCGCACGAAGGGCTTCGTCGCGGTCAACCAGCCGCGTCATCTGCTCGAGCCACCAGGCTTTCTCCCAAACGCGCGGCGGCGCCTGGTCGGCCAGTTCAAAAATCTGTTCGCCGATCTGCCGGGCCCGGTCTTCAAGCCGTTGGTCGATATGCAAACTCAAATCATCGGCCCGCTTCGGTCCACATCCACGATGCACTGTGCCGCCAGAAATACGAGCCGGCAGCGCCGCACGGGACGGCGCCAAAGCCGCTCCACCGCCCGCGCATAAAGCTCCATCTGAGGTCGATAATTCTCGCACCGCGCCGCCGCCTCGCAAGCCGAAATCGCATCCGTCTTGAAGTCCACGATCTCGCATTCGGCTTCGCTCACGACAATACCATCGACGATTCCGCGCACCAACACCCGGTCGTCATCGGCCCCCATCAGGGTGTCGTCGAACGCGTTCAGCGCCTCCGTAGTTACAAATCGAAGCTCGCGGCGATAATTGGTCGAGGCGGTTCGGATTGCTTCCGCAAGCGGAGTACTGGCAAACCAGGCTATGCCATCGTCCAATATGGCGGCCCGCTCAATTCGGGTTAGTTGTCCCTCCGACACCATGCGGTCCAGTT
>JBKJYI010000158.1:0-5431 GCA_046715855.1 Phycisphaerae bacterium | reverse complement strand
CTCGGTGATGTGTATAAGATACAGGTCATGGGCGACGTATGCGACATTTGCCCGTTCTGGCCCATCAGCAACGTATCGGATGCCGATGGCGACGGCGTGGGGGATGTTTGCGACAACTGCGTTAATGTCGATAACGGGCCGGCCCAGCCCGCTGCGCCGGTGATCGATCAGATCTCATTGCCGACAGTTGCGGGCGCGCAAGGTGATATTAAGTGGCAGGGTTTCAAGGCGGGGGTCAGCGGCGTGCTCGCGCAAGTTGATGTCGGACGGCTCGCCGGTGCGAATCCGGTCCAGTTCTACGTGTTTGAAGGGGCCACGCTCGGATCCGGCGCGATGGTTTATCAAAGCAATCAGAACATCTCCATTGTTGGAGAAGGACAATGGAGCAGCATCGTGATCAACTCCCCGGTTTTTGTTACGGCCGGGCAGAGTTACACCTGGGTCATTTGCTGCACCAGCACGATGATGCTGGGAGACTATGACGAGCCGGGCGTCGACTCCGATCTAGGCGGAGGCGTGGATTACGCGTTTCGCACCCACGTTCGCACGCATTCGCAGGCCGACCGCGACGGCGACGGAGACGGCGACGCATGTGATAAATGCCCCGATATTTTGAACGCCGACCAGGCCGATTTCGACGGCGACGGGGTGGGCGACGTCTGCGACAACTGCGGCACAGTTTACAATGCTGATCAGGATGACGCCGACGATGATGGGTTCGGCGACGATTGTGACAATTGCCCGACCATCGCGAACGTCAATCAGGCCGATGGCGATGGGGACGGGGTGGGAACGGTTTGCGATAACTGCCCTGCCGTCTCCAACTCGAACCAAGCGAACGGCGACGGGGACGCTTTGGGCGACCAGTGCGATAACTGTCCGCTGGTCGCGAGCGCAATTCTGACCGATACCGACGGCGATGGCCGGGGCGACATTTGCGATAACTGTGTCAACGTTGATAACGGCCCGGCCCAACCCGCGCCGGCTGAGATTGACCAAGTGTCCCCGCAGACACAAGCCGGTCCACCCGGACTCGGTGAACTCAAGTGGCAGTCATTCCGTCCGGAAGTCAGCGGACTATTGACTCTTATCGATGTCGGGCGTCTTGCCGGCAGCAACCCGGTGCAGCTACTCATCTTCGCCGGTTCGCAGCCGGGCGCCGGGCCATTGCTTTATCAGCAGTCCCACAACATTCCCATCGTGTCGCCTACGCAGTGGAGTCCGGTGATTCTCTCGGGCGGAGTCCTTGTCACGGGCGGCCAAACCTACAGCTGGGCCATCTGTTGCGACAGCACATTGACGCTTGGCAACTATCCGGTGCCATTTCTGGATTCGAACCTGGGGATCGGGATCGATTACGCTTTCCGCACCTACGTAGTCACCGCCTGGCAGTCCGATCGTGACGGTGACGGCGTCGGCAGTGCCTGCGACAACTGTCCGCGGCACGCGAATGCAAGTCAAACCGATCAGGACGGCGACGGGAGGGGGGATGCTTGCGACTTGTGCCCCGGTAACGTGGGCGGGGTGGTAGTCGATGACAACGGTTGTTCTCTGATTCCCGGCGACTTTGACGGTGACGGGGATGTGGACCTGAACGATCTTAGCGACTTTGGTTTTTGTGTATCCGGCCCGGTCACGCCGCACAATGGCTCGTCCACCTGCATTGCGATCGACGGCGACCTCGACAGTGATGCCGACCTTAAGGACCTGAGCCGCTACTTGCGCTGCTTCAGCGGCTCAAATGTTCCCGCTGACCCTGAGTGCGCGAAATAAGACCGGGAGGAGCGAATCCCTAGCAATGAGGGCACTACTGGTGTGCGAGCGGGCGCAAAACAGGGATTCTCAGCGATGTGCCGGGCGCTTCCGCCCCGCACAATCTTCGTACGATTGGGTCCAGTTGCCATGCGGGTTTTATACGACTGCAAATGGGACCGGACAATTTCGGCTCAATTTGCCTCGGCCTGGCTGGCGCGAACGATTGCCTGCTCCATTTTTTCAGCCGCATCGCGAAGCACGGCCTCGGGACGACGAATCAGCACCTCGGTAAGAGCCAAGGCCAACGTGCGGCAGGGTTTGTCATTGCCGGCTCCGCATCCCTGCCCGCCGAACTCGCTCGAATCGATCACGATGGCCGCCTGCATGGATGCATCACTCGGTGCGCGCACCAGATAAGGCCGCCCTTTCGAGTCCGCCCCCGCGGTCATTCCCGTAATGTACAGCACAATGGCGTCCTTCGATCCGGGAAACCCCAATGATAATTCACTGCCCGCCCTTGCCAGCGAATCCGCGGTGACATGCCGTTTCTGCGAGTCGGCCACGAACGTGGTAGCCCGAAATTCAAACTCAATTCCATGCCGCGCCCCATCCGCCCGAAGCTGCATCACCTGCTGCTCGATTTGCTTATGACTCGCCGCCGCGTTGCTCCCGTCCGTTTCGCTGAACACCACGATGCGCAGATACACCCTCGCCTTGCCTTCCGGCTCAGC
Source organism: Phycisphaerae bacterium (assembly GCA_046715855.1). GTDB lineage: Bacteria > Planctomycetota > Phycisphaerae > UBA1845 > UBA1845 > CAZAMB01. The sequence goes on along the minus strand of JBKJYI010000158.1, from coordinate 2,945 downwards.
TGCGTCAGCCCATGCAAGTGGCCATGTGCTGAAAATCACCAAGGCGACGACACGACTTCGATTGGAGAACATATACCCATCCTTTCGGCTCGCCCACAGTTTTCGTCGGGAGTTGTTTTACAACCCCTCTCCGCTTGGGCGAGGGTCCCGGTGAGGCAACACCGTGAACTGTCGGTCTTTGGCCCAGCGGGCCTCAACATGATAGCCCAGGGCAACGCCCTGGGTTGCGGTTGCGCTCGACAACCAGCCCTGAAAGGGCGAAACAAAGTGTTCAGTTCACGGCGTTGCCGGTGAGGGCTGTTTCTTGACCTCGCGCGAAAACGGGGACGAAGCACGTTCTATTCGGAGTCACGGCCCCTGCGGACCCATCGGCCCCTCAAAGCAGTCGATGTCCCGGCATTTGGTCCCCAGCCCATACCAATGAAGTCCATTCGCCGCATCGCAGCAAGCGCTGCTTGGCGTCTTGATGCAGTCGCCGGACACCCCGGAGAGACAGCACGCTCCGCCCGTGTCGCATGCGTCATCGAGCATGCCATCCTCGTCGCAGTCCAAGTCATTCCCCCGCGTAATTTCGCACACGTCCGGGATACCGTTGCTGTTGCAATCCGGCGAGTCGATCCAGCCGGGCACTGCGTTGCAAACCCAGCAATGCATTCGCTGTGCCTGTTGTGCCGTAAAATGATCTGCGCAGCCATCACCACCATAATCCATGTAGTTCGTATAATCCGCTGTCGGATAGCTGGCGTTAGAACTGCATGAATCGGTGCCGGACACTGAAGAACATCCGCCAAGTCCAGCGCCAAGGCCAGACGGAGTGTCACAACAAAGGTCGCCCACGTGATCGCATTCGGAACATGACACCCCACCCATACAGACTGCCCGCTCGGTGCAATTGCAAGCGTTGTTTGAGCCACCTTCTGGAACGTCAAATGTATGCCAGAGCCCCAGGGCATGGCCGACTTCGTGGGTCATCCATGTGCAATGCTGATCGTGCGATGGACCGCAAGTCTCGCCGCCCACCGTCTGGGCCATGACCATCGACCCGCCAGTGGCCGTGGCAGCTTGTGAGGACCAGGGATAGATGCTCCAGTCCCCGTTGCCATCACCCGGGACCCAGACATGAAGCGCCTGATCTGGATTCTCCGCATAAGTGGTTTTCATGATAACATCCTGATAATCTTCAAAATCGCAGCCCGACTGTGGAGAATTTGATTCACAGCAAATCGGCTGAGGATCGGGAGGATCGCAGCAATAAGCCTTGATTTCGCAATAGGATTCGTACGACGAGTTGCACATCCGTCGGAAACAAGTGTCGGAAATGACGACAGGGTCCACGTCAAACCGGATTCCGTAATCGGTGTCCGGAAATCAAGGTTTAGCTGACTTATTTGAACCGTGACGAGTTCAGAACTCACAGATCGATTTGAGCCGTTATCATCACCAAAAATCATTAGACGGAGTCAAATTGTCATCAAGTCAGGCAAACTCAGGCGATTTGGATCCCACAAGTTTCGCTCGCTCGCCAAGTCGCAACCGCCACGGCACGTGCAGGTGGTTGTGCAGGAGTCGCCTTGTTCGATCCGAGTAAGACACTCCGGGTCTGCTTGTAGCGATGTTGCCCCAAATTGAAAACAAATAACCCCAATCGTGATCCTTACAAAGTCGATTCGCATGATGGTCCCTCCGTAGAAAAGTTAATGCGTAATCTCATTGGTCTTCTTGGTTCGTGAAATCATGATGACGCCTGCGCATGCTAGCAGCACAACTAACATCGCGAGTGCAGATGGTGAGAGAGCCGGGATGATTGGGTCGCGCGTATCCAAAGCCCAAAGTTCCTGTCCCACTCCTGGGATGCCCCCGGTGAGAAAGAGAATTGGACCGACTGCTTCAAAATCACCGGGGTACATGCCTTCGGAACCGGGATTCGTGTCGTCTAGCATAAAGGTGCCCCAGTCGAACCCATTCGACACCCACACTTCCTCGCCATGAAATCCGTCGTCGCCTGAAAAGTAGAGTTTGCCGTTAGCGGCTACAAAAGCCGAGGGCTGGTTTTTGGACGGCAAGGTTGGAGGTCCGATTACCTTAACCAGCTCGGTCCCGGATGCGCTCCCATCGCTCTTCCAAAGCTGCCAGCCCTGGGTGGTGTCGAAACGCCCGAAAAAAAGGACCCCATCCACGTTCGTCAGTTGGTAAGCACCGCTGTTCCCTGAACCGGGCACCAGGTCGATCAGCATCTGAGTGCCGACCTCAGTCCCGTCGCTCTTCCAGATTTCGCGGCCAAAGCCTGGAGAGAATGCGGTGAAGTACAACGTCCCGTTGACGTCGGTAAGATTGAATGGAGTTGATGGATTCGGGCCGGGGTTGATGTCTTTGACCCGAACCGTTCCTTGGACTGTTCCGTCACTGACCCAGAGTTCCTCGTCCGCTTGCGGATCCTCTCCTTCGAAAAAAACTAGTCCATTCGACTCAGTAAGCCAGATACATCCCCCCAAATCTCTTAATTTCGCTGTGCCATTCGGCGTGCCGTCACTTTTCCAAATGTCATACCCCGGGATGGTCTGTCCACCGGCAGCGCCCGCGAAAAACAGCAAAAAGCCAGCTTGTTCCATTTGATTCACTTCAACATCTTTAAGCTTGACGGTGCCTTGTGGAGTTCCATCGGTTTTCCAGAGGGCTGGCACATTGGTCGCATTCTTACCCTCAAAAAAAACAGTGCCTTCGGCTTCTTGTATGTCATATAGACTAAGCGTACATGAACCGTCTGGAATGGGATCATCTCCTGAATTCACGTCGCCCAGACGCACCGTGCCGTTGGCCGTGCCATCGCTGCGGTACATGTCAAAACCATCTTGATTGTTGTCCGCGTAATACACCGCGGTTCCGTTGAGATCCTCCATCCACCATTGCGGAACCGATCCATCAGCGCCGGGGACGAGGTCCACCAC
>JBKJYI010000157.1:0-2593 GCA_046715855.1 Phycisphaerae bacterium | reverse complement strand
AGCGCTCACGTCGAGCGCTTCCAGGCTGGCCCGCACGGCCGCGCCTCCTTCCGTTTTGAGTTGGTGACACCGCTCGTCGAGCCATTGTTTTCCCGCCGCATCTTCTTGGCCGAAGAGCGCCTGGCTGAGTTCCACCAAGTGCTCCTTGGCGTGCCAGAAATCCAAGATGACCATCGCCAGGGGAAAGTTCTTTCGAAAGAACTCTTCCAGGCCCGCGCCGCCATCGGAGAGTGCGATCTGCTGTTCGGCTTTGTCCCAGCCGACTTGAGCGGCTTGCCCGCGAAGTTCCATGCCCAGCGCATCCAACTCGTAAAAACCCGCTAATTATCGGACTTGATGCGGCCTGGAAGCTTTGCGCCTTTCCAACGTGCGGGACGCCCCACGCGGGTTGTAGATCATGCCCACATAGGCCATCCGACCTTCGGCTGCCGCGCCGTTTGGGCCTTGCTGACGCACGCCGGTGGCATCCAGGCTGACATACGCGCAAGTGCGGCCCAGCGCATCGCTTTCCCATTCCCAGGATTCCGTGGCACCAAACTTCACGCGCTGGGCAAGTAACTTCGTGAGCCGCTCGCCGGCCGCTTCGGTCGTGCGCTCGACCGTGGACTCACTCAGTCGCAAACCACACAGCTTGAGCAGCATCCGCTCGCTCGCCTCGGCGAAACTGGCTTGAACTCCCGCCAGACTGGTAACCTCGCTGGCCGCCGGGGTGAGCCGTTGGCTGGACAGCCCCAGCGTTTGCTCCCACGGCAGATGCCCCTCGCCACAGGTTCGACAATGGTAGTAGCTACGCACCAGGGCCACGTGCCCCAACAAGCTGATGAAGCCTTTGGAGCGATGCCCGACGAACTTCGCATCGCTCCCGCAATGCGGGCAGACGCAGCTAGCTCCGACGTATCCGCCCCTTTTTTTGCCGCTCGTTGGCGGCTACCTCCAAAGCCTTGGCGCCCAACTCATGCACTCGATCGCGCACCTCAAATTCATTCTGGCCGAACAACTCCGAATCTTTCTTCGTCGCCAAAGCCTTCGCCAGCCGCAACCGCTCCTGCTCAAACAGCGGCTCCAAACGCTCGTACAAAACCCGTTCATCCGCCGTCAAAGTCGGTTCCAATCCCATCCCACACCTCCTTGGAAACACGTGAATCCTCCCCCCTTTTGGAACGCCAATCCCATTAAACCAAATTTCGCACCTACTTTGGTGACGCTCACACAGAAGGCAGGGCCGGCGCACCAAAATCTAGCCGCAAGTCGGGGTTTTGCGGTAGGTTAGGGCAAAGTCAGTCGCGTGGTTTTCGGCGTGGAACGCCGGGGCGGCTGAGTTGTTCAGGAGGGTGCGTGGCATGGATGCCGATGCGAAAGCTTTCGTGGCCGGGTTGGAAAAGTGTTTCGCGGAACTGCGTGATCCGCGGGTGCAGGGGCGCTGCGATCATTTGTTGATTGATATCTTGGCGATTACGTTGTTAGCCGTGTTGTGTAGCGCCGAGGATTGGCCGGACATTGAACTGTTCGGGCAGCGTCGCCGGGAGTGGTTGAAAGGCTTTTTGCAGTTGCCAGGCGGCATTCCCTCTCACGACACCTTTCGGCGGGTGCTGGGATCGCTGGATCGCAAGCAATTCGCGGCCTGTCTGTTTCAGTGGACCCAAGCCTTGCACGCCGCGACGGGCGGCCAGGTGATCGCCATTGATGGCAAAACAGCGCGGCGGTCCTTTCGGAAGAAGTCGGGCCTGGCGGCGCTGCACCTGGTGACGGCTTGGGCCACGGAAAGCGGCCTGACGCTGGGCCAAATCGCCTGTGAAGAAAAGTCCAACGAGATCACGGCCATCCCTGAGTTGCTCAAGCTTTTGAACCTGAAGGGTTGCACGGTGACGATCGATGCGATGGGATGCCAGAAGGAAATTGCCCAGCAAATTCGCCAGCAGAAGGGGCACTACGTGTTGGCGCTGAAGGGGAATCAATCGGGCTTGGCGGACGATATGCAACAACTGCTGGAGGAGGGAATCAACAACGATTTCGCCGGGCTGAAACATGCGGTCTATGAAACGAACGAGAAGGGACACGGGCGACGCGAACAACGCACCTGCCAAGTGATCGCCATTCCCACCGACCATCCCCAGCGTGCGCTCTGGAAAGACCTCTGCACGCTCGTCATCCTGACGTGCTGTCGTCTCGTCGGCGACCGCGAGACCTGGGAGACGCGACTTTACATTAGCAGTCACCGCCCCAGCGCCAAATTCCTGGCGGCGGCGATCCGCCAACACTGGGGCATCGAGAACTCTCAGCACTGGAGCCTGGATGTCACCTTCGGTGAAGATGTCCGCCGTCAACAAGACCGCCACGGCGCCGCCAACCTCGCCGCCGTCCGCCGCTTGGCCTTGAGCCTGCTCCGGCAGGAGACGACCAACAAACGTGGCCTCAAAAACAAACGCCTCGCTTGCGCTCTTGATCCCAGCTACCTACTAAAAGTGCTCGCCGATGCTAAGTTTTGATGCGCCGGCCCTGCTTCGGACACGCACCCCCTAGTTAGTTAGATCGCAATAGTTGGACAGTATCCCCCTAGCCGTGCTTTAGACAATCAACTTGGCTCTTAGTCGCG
>JBKJYI010000156.1:0-3811 GCA_046715855.1 Phycisphaerae bacterium | reverse complement strand
TCGGGCCTGCGCTGGGTCAGCATGGCGTGAACATCGGGCAGTTTGTCCAGCAGTTCAACGCTCAGACGGCCAACATGAACGGCATGATTGTGTCGGTGGTGATCTCGGTTTACTCCGATCGGTCGTTTACGTTTTTGGTGAAGAGTCCGCCGGCGTCGGTGCTGCTGAAGGATGCAGCCAAGGTGGCCAAGGGCAGCGGGGTTCCGAATAAGGATAAGGTCGGGACGATCACGAAGGCCCAGCTTCGCGGGATCGCGGAGAAGAAGCTGCCCGATTTGAATGCGAATTCGGTGCAGGCGGCCGAGCGGGTGGTGATGGGGACGGCGCGGTCAATGGGCATTGATATTGTGGATTAAGGGGTCACATGCCGGCGCTTGGCTACTTTGCGCTTCGCTTGGGCATGGCACCCGGTTGAACATAGCACTCAGTTTGGAATATTCAGATGGCAGATCGAAGTGTAACGTATCGCAAGCAGGTCGAGGCCCGGGGAGAGGGTGTGGCCCCGGTGAGCGTCGATGAGGCGGTTTCCGCGGTCAAGAAGATGGCTTCCATTAAGGGCGACCGGACGTACAAGAACGGGCGGCGGCGGAAGTCGAAAGACCAGACGGTAGACATTGTGCTGCACCTGGGGATTGACGCCAAGCAGGCGGACCAGATGCTTCGCGGGGCGATTTCGCTTCCCAAGGGCATTGGGAAGTCGCGGATCGTGATCGCTTTCTGTGACCCGACGACTGCGGAGGCCGCCAAGGCGGCTGGCGCGGTGGAGGCGGGGGGCGAGGAACTGGTGGCCAAGGTGGAAGGCGGCTGGTCGGAGTTTGATGTTGCCATCGCCCATCCTTCGATGATGGGCAAGGTTGGAAAGCTTGGGCGCGTGCTGGGTCCGCAGGGGAAGATGCCGACGCCGAAGTCGGGGACGGTCACGCCGGATATTGTCGGGGCGGTGAAGGAGTTTGCGGCGGGACGCATTGAATTTCGCAACGATGACGGCGGCAACGTGCATTTGCCGGTGGGCAAGACGAGTTTTCCGGAAGGTGATTTAAAGGAAAACATCGAAGCGGTGATCGAGCACTTTCGCAAGCTCAAGCCGGCCGCGGCGAAGGGACATTATTTTCGTAAGGTTTCGATTTCTGCGACGCGCACGCCGTCGGTGATGGTTGCGGTAGTTGCGTAGGAAAATGCTTTACAGCCCGGACGTCCGCGCGAACTGAAGTTCGCGGCTCGCCAGGGTAAGGACTGAAGTCGTATGAGCAAGCTAGTGAAATCGTTGCTGACCGACGAGTTGAAGGCCAAGTATGCGGGATTCAGCAGTGCGTTGGTGGTGGATATGACCGGGCTGAACGTGCAAGCGCAGGAGAAGATTCGCAAGAACCTGCGGGGCAAGTCGGCACGGATGGAGATCGTCAAGAACAGCCTGGCTAGGCGGGCGTTTGCGGGTGGTCCGCTCGAGCCGCTGGGCAAGGCGATGGAGGGCCCGTGCGCGGTGGTGGTGGCGCGGGAGTCGCTGGTCGATGTGGCCAAGATGCTCATCGATGCGGCCAAGGAGTTCAACAAGCTCAAGCTCAAGAAGGCGATTTTCGAAGGCGATCCGTCGCTGATGACGGTGGAAGAATTTTCGAAGATGAAGGGCAAGCGCGAGTTGCTTGGCGAGGTCGCGATGCTGATTTCGTCGCCGGGTCGGGCGATTGCGGGTTGTCTGCGGAGTCCGGGTGGGAAGATCGCGGGCTGCTTGAAGACGTTGGCGGAGAAGGCCGAAGCGGCTTGAGTGAATATATGGGTTGGTGTGGCCGGCTATATGCGCCATACCATGCCGGCGCTCGATAAGGCCGGGCTTGGGCATGGCACCCACAATAGGTAGTTGAAAATAAGATCAAGAGTCGTTGCATGCTGAGTGGTTCGCTTTGGCGGATGAAATGACCTGCACTGGGCGGGTCGCCTTTTGGCGTGGCGAAGTTTTCATAGAGGATTGGGTGCAACATGGCAGAAGCAGTGGCGGAATTTCAACCGAAAATTACGACTTTGGCGGATCAGCTTGTAGGGCTTTCGGTCAAGGAAGCGCAGAACCTCGTTGATTGCCTGAAGGCGGTTCATGGCATCGAGCCGGCGGGCGGCGGGATGATGATGGCGGCGGGTCCAGCGGCGGCTGCGGCGCCGGCGGAAGAGAAGACCCAGTTCGACGTTATCCTGGCGGCGGCGGGCGACAAGAAGATTCAGGTTATCAAGGTCGTGCGGGCGATTACCGGACTTGGGCTCAAGGAAGCCAAGGATCTGGTTGAGGCCGCTCCCAAGCCTTTGAAGCAGGGAATTTCGAAGGAAGACGCGGACAAGATCAAGAAGGAAATCGAAGAATCGGGCGGCGCTGTTACGATTCAGTGATCGGACGGCAAACTCCCATGGCGAACGATTTCTGGGCTGCTTCGTAGAATTTTGACCCCCCTTGATCCCCCCTTATTAAGGAGGGAGGCCACAAAAGGACCCCTAGGTGGGGGGTTAGCTACGTGCTAAACGAGGTTGAGAGCGAAGCAGTCTGGGAGTTGGACCACTAAATATCATTTCGCGGCCTCGCGAGAACGACCGGATGAATGGGACGTCCGGTGTATCAGATGCGGTGGCAGGCGAAACACGTCCCGTTGAATGTGGTTGGTCCGGAAGCGACCCCTCTCGCAGAGGGTGTCTTTTTCGGGCCGGCCTTTCTGCGCTTGAGGCTTCAGCGTAATGCCCAATGCGGATTGTTCTTTCGTGGTTTGCGAAGGCGGAGAATCCGCGCGAACTGAAGTTCGCGGCTCGCTCAAGATAGAGAGGCGCGCGAACTGAGTGGCGAACTCGATGCGGCTCGGCGGGAGCCTCGCCCTCCCCAAGATTCCTAGAAACGAGGATCACTTCGAATGCAAGCGACATTGTCGGTACGTGATTACGCGAAGGTGGGCGACGGGATTCCAGTTCCCGATCTTATCGGGATTCAGACGCGGTCTTATGCACGCTTCCTCCAGGCGGATGCGCCCATTACGGAGCGCGACCCGCACGGCCTGGAGGCGCTGCTGCGCGAGATGTTCCCGATGGAGAGCTACGACGGCAAGCTCTCCATGCAGTACATCAGCTATGAGCTGGGCAAGGCGCGCTACACGCCCGATGAATGCCGCGAGCTTCGGCTGACGTACGGCATGCCGCTGCGCATCCGGCTGCGGCTGGTGCGCAAGGACAACGACGAGATCCAGGAGGACCTGGTTTATCTCGGCGACATGCCGATCATGATCGGCGGCGGCGAGTTCATCATCAACGGGGCGGAGCGCGTCATCGTGTCGCAGCTGCACCGCTCGCCGGGCGTGGACTTCATCAAGGACCAGGCCGAGGGCGACCGGGCGCTGCACGCCTGCCGCATCATTCCGGAGCGCGGAAGCTGGATCGAGATCGAGGTCACGAAGAAAGACATTCTCGTCGTGCGCATCGACCAGTCGAGCAAGCTGCCGGCGACGACATTTTTGCGGGGCATGGATCAGAAGTACTCGACGGATGAGTCGATCGTCGAGGAGTTTTATGCGACCAAGATGGTCAAGACCTCGGCGCTCAAACCGGAAATGTACACCGTTTCGGCGATCGTCGATGAGGAAACCGATGACGTGATCGTGCGATCGGGGTCACCGGTGGGCGATGCCGTAGAGCGGATTCAGGCGCTGCCCATCAAGCAGATCAAGGTCATCGCGAAGGTGACGGACCGGCTGATTCTGAACACTCTGGCGGAGGACGCGAGCCGTTCGCATGAGGAGGCGCTGCTCAAGATTTATGCGCGACTTCGTCCGGGCAACCCGCCGCAACT
>JBKJYI010000155.1:0-4889 GCA_046715855.1 Phycisphaerae bacterium | reverse complement strand
GACCAGGGAGCAACTGGTTCCTCTCTACCAGGCAGCGGACCTGCTCGTGCTTCCCAGCGCCGGCGAGGGATTCCCGCTCGTGGTGCAGGAAGCGATGGCGTGCGGCACGCCCGCACTGGTCAGCGATGAGACGGCGGCCGGCTGTCCGGAGGCCGCGGGACTGCTGTTGAGTGAACCGCTCGGACCCGGAGACGCACAGGCACATTGGTCCGCGCGCATCGCGGCGATGTTCGCGCCGAACGGAAACCTGCCCGCTCTCCGAACGCGCGTCGCGCAGTTTGCGCGTACGACGTGGTCCTGGGAAGACTGCACCCAAGGCTACGCTGAAGTGCTGCGGGCGTGCGTCGCGTGACGCAGGTCCGTCGCCCTTTCGGCCTGGGAAGTCCGCACGGCCTTTCCTGGAGCGCAGCGCTTCTCGCGCTCACGCTGCTTGCGGGGCTGGGTTCGATCGTCGTCATCCTCGACTTCACCAAGTACCCGGACCCTGTCTGGCGTCTGCTCGTGTTCGCGTATCTGCTACGGGAACAGGACCTCGCCGGCACGGTGATGGTGATCGGCATCGCGATTGGTGCTTTCCTGCCGCAGACGCGCAGCGCTGCGCTCGATCTGGTCGAGCTTGTCGCGCGCAATCCGTGGCCAACCGCCGCGGTTGCCTTCCTCGGACTTTGCGTGTCCATGTTCGGGATCGTCCAGAACCACCCGCTGGCGGGAGACGAGCATCTTTCGCTGTTTCAAAGTCGGGCCTTCGCCGCTGGTCGCTTGACCGGGCAGTTCCCGCCCGACCTGTTCTTCCGGCTGATCCCGGGGCAATACCAGGGGCAATGGCTGATTACGTCGGAGAGTTCGGGTGCTGTTGCCGCAATTTATTGGCCCGGTTTTTCGCTGCTCCTCGTACCCTTCAATCTGATCGGCGCGCCTTGGGCGTGCAATCCGCTGCTCGCTTCGCTCTCGCTGGTGCTGATGGCCAGGCTTGCCCGCCACTTGACGGGAAGCACACAAGCGGGCGGATGGGCAATGCTCTTCGCCCTCGCGTCGCCCGGCTTCACCGGCATGGCGCTTTCGTATTTCTCGATGACGGCGCAGCTGTTCCTCAACCTGTTGTTTGCCTGGCTGCTGATGGGACGCGGCTTAAGACGCGTGCTCGCCGCGGGGGTCGTCGGATCCCTCTCGCTGGTGCAAGGCAACCCAGTACCGCACCTGCTTTTCGCCCTTCCCTGGATCGCATGGATCGCCCGCGGCCCGGAGGCTGGCCGCAAGCTACTGACGCTCGGCGCCGGATACGCGCCGCTCACCCTGGTCGTGGGTTTCGGCTGGTGGCTCTTCCTGCGGGAGTTGCAGGGGAGGATCTCGTTCGTGCCGTACCTAAGCGAGGAGGACTTTCTGCATCGGCTGCTGAACCGCCTTTGGTATCTATTCATCGAGCTGAGGATCGTATTCGGGCTTCCCGGCGACGAGGCGATCAGGAATCGCATCGCGGAGCAAGTCCGGCTCTGGAGTTGGGCTGTGCCAGGCCTGCCCGTGCTCGCGCTCGCCGGGTGGTGGCTGGGCCGGCGAAACCAGGGCGTGAACCTGCTTGCCTTGTCGGTCGCGAGCACGCTGCTCGGGTTCCTCTTCGTCACTTTCGACCAAGGATATGGCTGGGGAGCGCGCTATGTTCATTCCGCATGGGGCGCGCTGCCTGTCCTTGCTTCCGCCGCGACGGTGTCGATTCGCGACCTCGGCACGTCCGCGTCGCTGCGCAATTACGTCGGCCGTGCTGCGCTGCTCAGCCTGATCTTCGCAACCGGGTTGCGTTTTCTCCAGATTCGCTTGTTCATGGACGATCACCTTTCCCTGCGGCCTCCCTTCGAGAAAGGCGTGCGCCAGATCGTGTTCATCGCCCCGAATCCGGTCTTCTACACGCAGGACTTCGTGCAGAACGATCCGTTTCTCCGCGAGCCTGTGATCTTTATCATGTCGCGCGGACGCAAATGGGACTACGAGTACGTCATCCAGCGACGCTTCCCGGAGGCGCGATTGACGTACGACGGGCCGAATGGTCAGGTGTGGCGCCGCGATTGAGGGGGCTCGATCCGTGTCCGGCCGGCCCGGAAGCAGATTTCGAGCCGGTTCGGGAAGCACCAATTGCACAGGCCGGAACGGTACGCTGAGACCGGGAGTATCTCGCCGGTGCAGCCGGTTTCGCGCAGCAACGTCTCCCACTGCCGCTCGCCTAGGTAATCCGCAGAGATCATGGACCCGCGCGGCGCATTTCCCAGAAAGTCGAGAAACCACAGACGCAATCCGTCGAGCGGCGCGCTCGCGAGATGATCCTTCACGACCAGGGTCCCTCCCCCCGTCACGCGCAGAGCCTCTCGCAGCAGGCACTCGCGCACTTCGGGTCTGACGTGATGGAGCACATTGCAGAACAGGGCGGAGTCGAAGGAATGGTCGGCGAACGGCAGTCGCCGTCCATCGAATTTCACCAGCGGAATGCGCAGGTTCCTCAGCGCGTTGGGCGCGACGTCGACGCCGACCACCGATTTGCCGGGAAAGAGCGCAGTGATCGCCTCTCCGATGAGACCGCTGCCCGCACCGACATCCAGCACTCTGCATTTGCCGGGAGGCAACAATCCAGCCAGGTCCCTGATCAACTGCAACTGATAGCGCGGCTTGCGGTAGCGCAGCCAGGGATCGCGGCTGGCAAGATGGCGCACAATTTGCGCATCGTCGGGCAGCCAAACCGGGCGCTCGCGACGATCGAGGCGGCTCAACCGGGCGCCGAGAAGGCTCATGTGCGCGACAGCGGCGCGCGACCTGCCCGCAAAGCCCATTTGCTTCCGAGAAAATTGAACGCGGCGAGCAGCACGGTCACGAGCGGTGTCGCGATCGGCACCGAGAACTCGCCTAGGTCCACGAACAGGAACATGCCTGCGATGGAGAGCGGGAGGTTTGCACTTGCCATCAGCGCATAGCGCGCGAACGGCATCCGGCCGCGCTGTGCCTCTGGAAAAGTCCATGCGCTGTGCAACCAGTAGCCGAAAGCGACGACGATCGCGAACGACAGAAAAGAAGAAACCACGTAATGCAGACCGAACCGGTCCCCGGCGATCATCGTCGCGTTGTGCAGCAGCGCACACGCGAGCCCCACAGTGAGAAAGCGTCTCAAGGCCATCGGCAGCGGGTTAGCGATCGCGGCTGAACAAGCACACGTAGACGCAAGCATTGCTGGCGGTGATGCGCTCCGGCGTGATGAGATCCTCGAACCATGCGCGCAGGTTGTATGCAACGCTTACCGCGGGTGCGATCAAGGCCTTCACCACCGGGATCGCGCCCAGAACATGCGCCACGCCGAGGTTCCTGAACACAGTCGTCCAGGCGAGCGGGCCGACCACGGGGCATATCCGAACCAAGCGGAATCCATGCGCTTCGACTTCGCGCTGCAATCCTTCCGCGGTCCAGCGCCGATAGTCGTTCGGGTGCGGATGGTAGAGCCACGTCCCGTGCGTCGCGAGCAGCAGCCATCCATCCGATTTCAGAACGCGCCGCGCTTCCTGAAGGTAGTTTGCCACGTCCCATACATGCTCCAGGACCTGGAATGACGCAACCAGGTCGTACTGCGCGTCGTTCGCATCGAGCCGCCCATCCGCCAAGACTCTGATCTCGGGGTTGCCCTGGATATCCGCGCCCTGGTAATGCGCGCCGGCCGCCCGGAACCAGCGTTCGTAGGGACGGCTTCCGCAGCCAAAATAGAGCACCCGGGCGCCAGTCAGCCGCAATCTGGGATCGGCGAGCAGGTCGCGGACCGCGACCGCGAGGTTTCGCAATACATGCCAATCCGCATCCCAGATCCGCGGCGACGCCCGGCGATTCCCGTTCATCGGTTGCGTCATTGCCAAGCCCCGCACGCAGGAGCGACGGCTGGTGCCCCGCGCTCCCAGTCCGACAGAAGCCCGAGATCGAGATGGGTTCCGGCGCGGTAGCGATTCAGAATCGCCCGGTTGCCATAGGCCTCCAGTCGGGCATCGAGCCCCGCGTAATACCGCGACCAGCCTCTCCCCAGCGGCTCGGTGACCGCGGTCTGCCCGCGAAACAGCCTGGGACAGTTCTTTTCGATCCGATCGAAGAGCACGGATACGTGACGCTCCTTCTCGATGTCTGCCGGCTCACGACTCGCTGCGCGTAACGCGCAGCTTCCAACCGAAAGCGGCTCCAGCGTCGGCCGGATACCCACGAAGCGGTTCACGACACGCGACAGCGCGTCGTCGTCGCGAGTCCATGAGATCGTGAAGCAGTCCTCGGGGTCCACCCGATAGCCGATGCGGAGCAGCGTAGCATCGTAAGCCCGCACCCGATCCTCGGGCGGCTTGCCTTGCACGAGCTCCAGCCCCCGGCCGAGAGCCCGGACTCTGCCGCGATACCGCTCCAGCAACGCCGCAAGCTTCGGCGAATCTGCGGGGAGGCTGTGCTGGCCGCGGAAATTCACGAAAGACGAGGTCGGGTGCACGAAAGGCGCAACGACTGCCATGGTGAGAACCTCGACCGTGATATAGAGCGCTGGCTCCCGGACGGCGCGCTCCGGCGCCGCGTAAGGAAGCCAGTGCCTGGACCACGGCTCGGCAAGGAACCAGCGAGATGGCGAGGCCATCACGGACGTGGCAAGCTGCACGATCAGCAGCACGGCGAGCGCGACGCGCGCCGCGTGCAGCGGAAGCAGGCGTTCGGTGATCCGCGCGAGACATACGCCGGCGAGGAGCAGCACGACCATGCCGTAGCGGCCGTTCGCCGAAGTCGCCATCCAGAGCACCACTCCGACCGCGAAAAATGCGAGAACGCGCCAGTCGTCTTCGCGTAGCGCGCGTCCAGAAGAGGCGCGCCGGGTCGCTGCCGTCGCAGCCAGAGCGAGCGCG
>JBKJYI010000154.1:0-4909 GCA_046715855.1 Phycisphaerae bacterium | reverse complement strand
GCCCAAGCCGGAGTCCTTGACGCCGCCGTAAGGCATATTGTCCACGCGGAAGCTGGGGATGTCGTTGATGATGACGCAGCCGACTTCGAGGTCGTTGAAAGCCTGGAAAGCGTGCTGGAGGTTGTTGGTGAAGACACCCACCTGCAGTCCAAAGACACTATCATTGGCGATGCGGATTGCATCGGCGAAATCCGAGAAAGGTTGGAGGGTGGCGACGGGGCCGAAGACTTCGACGCAGCTTACCTTCATTTGCGGTTTGACGTTTTCCAGAATGGTCGCCTCGTAAAATCTGCCGTTGCGTTTGCCGCCGCAGAGGATTTTCGCACCGCCGGCTACCGCTTCGTCCACCCACGTTTCGATTCGCTCTGCGTCAGACAGCGAAATAAGCGGACCAAGGAAGGTTTTTTCGTCCAATGGGTCACCGGACACCAACTTCTCGGCCCGCTCTCGAAGCGCGGCTCGGAGCGCATCGTAGAGCGATTCGTGTGCCAGAATACGTTGCACGCTGATGCAACTCTGTCCGGATTGATAGAATGCTCCGGCAATGAGCCGGTCCGCGACGGCGGGAACGTCCGAGCCTTCGTCCACGATACAGGCCGCGTTGCCGCCGAGTTCCAATACGACTTTTTTCTTGCCGGCCTGCGACTTCATGGCCCAGCCGACTTGCGGCGAGCCGGTGAAGCTCAACAACTTTATGCGTTCATCGGTGATCAACGGGTGTGCGGAATCGGGCTTGCACGGGAGCACGCTGAATGCGGCTTTAGGCCACTCCGTTTCCGCGAGAATTTCCGCGAGAACGAGTGCGCTGATCGGCGTAGCGCTCGCGGGCTTGAGCACGAACGGGCAACCCACGGCGATGGCGGGGGCCACCTTGTGTGCGACTAGATTGAGTGGGAAATTGAACGGCGTGATGAAAGCGCATGGGCCGATGGGGACCCGCCGCCAAATACCTTCGTAGCCCTTCGCGCGTGGGCTGATATCCAGAGGGATGTATTCACCGCCAATGCGCACTGATTCCTCGGCGGCCACCTGAAACGTGTCAATCATTCGCGCGACTTCGCCGCGGGCATCCTTGATCGGCTTCCCGGCTTCAATTGCCACAGTGCGGGCCAGCTCTTCGCGCCGCTGCTCCACGCGCGCGATGATGTGCTTTAGTACCGCCTGCCGTGCATAACTTGGCATTCGTCGGGTTTCTTCGAAAGCCCCTGTTGCCGCCGCGATGGCGTGATCGATTGCAGCCTCGTCAGCAAGCGCGCACCGAAAAGCAACCTCGCCGGTGTATTTGTTGGTCACCGCCAGATCAGCATTGGCGTGCACCGGCTTGCCGGCCAGAAAATATGGGTGTTCGCTCAACATGAGCGCCAGTCTAAACTTCTTCGGGCAACAAACACAAATCGATCCGCTTCCTGACTGTTGCGGCTTTGTTTTTAGACTTCGATGCGGTCAAAGTGGCGAGAGCCGATGTGCATGGCGTAGAGGCCGGCGGCGATGCCACACACAATCGATGCGGAACAGAGTGCGATCGAAAGCATGTCCGGCAGGGTGTTTGACGATAGATTCCGTGAGCGCCACGTCGCCACGCCCACGCCCCCGAGGAGCATGGTCACCAGGGCGACCGACGCCAGCAAATTGAGCGTGCCGCCCAGGCCGTTGGCGATGCGGGCCACGTTGGTCTGGCCGAAAAGCGGGACGCGCGCACCAAGACCGACCGAGAATCCGCAGAGGCCGAAGCAAACGCCAAACGTCACCGCAAGGTGAATCAGGGTCCACACCGTGTCGAGGTGAAGCATGTAAGCCGCAAGACTCATCGAAGCGATGGCCACGAGAAGCGTCACCGTCATGGAGAAGGCAAACTTGGCCTTGAGAATGCGGCCGCGGCGCATCGGCAACACCCCCATGAGCCAGAGCTTTTGACCTTCGAGCGAAACGAGAGGAAAGACAAAGCGACAGGTAAACGTAGCGAGAATGAGGCTCACCGCGCAGAGGTTCAGGAAGGGAATGATCAGGAACCAGCCCGACGAAGAGAATTCCAGCCGAAGCGTGGGCATATTGGTGAGGTAGAGTACAAGCAGGCCAAAGAGGATGGTGAGCTGGCTCCACTGCGCAGGATCGCGGAGGAAGGTGCGCAGGTCCTTGGCGGCAATAAGCCGCAGCGGCTTATCGAGATAGAAAAAAATCAGACCGGCCAGCCCGCCCGAAGCTTCCGCCGCGGTTCGCCCGGGCCCGGACTTGCCGGATGTCGCACGATCGTACGCAACGTCGAAATGGCGCGAGACGATTCGCACCGCCAGCCAGCTTAGGAAAAATGCGTTGGCCATGACCAACCCGAGGTAGCGAAGCGATTGAGCAAAATCGCCGTGCATGGCATGGTCGATACCGGCAGCCACCCAGTTGTTGGGCAGCAGGGCGGATTGCACGAAGCCCATGCGATTAAGAAAACCACGCAACCAAACTTCGGCGGCGGTATCGCCAAGCCGCAAAGAACGCAGCACCGAGGCAATCCAAACGATGAGCAGAATCGCAGAAGAGAATGTGGCGGCCTTGGTCCAGCGTCGCGGGAAGAAGCGCGCAACCGCCCACGCGAGCAGTACCCCCAGCGCGCCGGGTATGGGAAGGAATGCGAGGAAAAACGCGATGAAGAGCACGTAAAAGCCGGGGTGATCGACGGTCTGGGCCATGGAGAACATGAGCGGCAGGCCCAGCAGAATGACCGACCAACTGGCGAGCGCCAGGCTCTCCAGATACTTGATGCTCACGACGTCGAGAGTGGTGAGCGGCAACGTCAGCAGATAGGCCGGTTCCTGTCGCGCGAAGAATGAACCATAGGCGATGATGGCGTTCGAAAAGGCCAACAGCGCGAGCATGGCGACGAAAAAGAAGTTGAATACCAGGGGTATCGCCACTGTCGCTTCGAGCGGCGTCCGCGAAAGCTGGTGAAAAACCGCGAGGAACAGGCCGTACAATCCAAGCCAGATGAGTCCCACGAGCAAAATTGCTGCAGAAAGCCGAATAGGTGCATCGCGCAAAGCCTGATGGGTGCGGTTGTAAATCACACGAGCGCGGACGCGCATGAGCAGTCCGAGTTTTGGCTCCGGCTGTGCGACGAAAGGGGCGCTAGCCATTGGCGGCCTCGGTCAGCGCCAGGAATATTTCTTCGAGAGAGTGTTCGCGGCGGGCGGCTTGACGAAGTTCGCCGAGCGTGCCGATGGCTACCAACCGCCCATGATTGATGATGCCGATGCGGTCCGCGAGCGACTCGGCAATGTCCAGCGTGTGGGTGCTCATGAATACCGTGCCGCCGGCACGGGTATGCTCCTTGAGCAGGTCTTTTACCTCGCGAACGCTGCGCGGATCGAGTCCCACCATCGGCTCGTCGATCACGAGCAGGGCGGGGCGATGAAGCAAGGCCGCGGCGAGCACGACCTTCTGCTTCATTCCATGGCTATAACTTTCCGTGAGCTGGTCGAGATAGTCAGCGGCATCGAGCCGGCGAATCAATTCTTCCAGAGTACGATCGCGATCGGTCCGCTTGAGCTGGTATATTTCAGCAACGAAGTAAAGAAACTCGCGCCCGGTGAGCTTCTCGTAGAGAAAGGGCTGGTCAGGAACATACGCAAGCTGCGCCTTGGCGGCCAAACCGTTGTTCCCCAGATGGTGCCCGCAGACCATGACTTCCCCGGAGTCGGGCCGCAACAACCCGACGATCATCTTTATCGTCGTGGTTTTGCCCGCGCCGTTCGGGCCAAGAAATGCGAACAATTGCCCGCGCGGCACCTCCAGCGATAGTCCCTCCACAGCGACGTGGCGGCCGTAGGACTTGCGGACGTTGCACAGGCCAATGGCAAGACTGCTAGCAGGATCGCTCAACGTCTTCTCCCCGGTCGGAACGCGGATGAGTCGTTGCGAGCCGATCCGTACGCTTTTTCGTCGAACTTCGCTTCGCGCTGAAGACGCATCTTGCCGAGCATGGGCAGCGTCATTTCCTGTGCGCGGACATTCCCGCGCGCGTCCACCCAGGCCCGCGCGTCTGGCGACTCGACCACGAAACAGTTTACACTACCTTCGGATGTTTCGATTCGCTCCTCCCCGGTGACTTCTACAAGCAGCGGGATAAATTGGTTGCCTATGCCGGTCACCAGCGAGATTGGATTCACGACTTGCATTCGCCATCGCTGCCCGACCTGCAAATTCGTAAGAGCCCCGAAGGGATGAAACGCACCGCTGAATAGGCCGCTTTCCACCAGGGGTATTTTGAACGAGCGCTCGAGCGGGCCGCTTTCGAGGGTGAATGAAAAATCGGAGTGAAATCGCTCGCCGTGCAAAAGGACCTTGGCCTGCCCCGCGCCGCCGGTTTCGAGCCGGATGGAAAATTCATCCAGCACGCCCTGCGCCGTAAACACCGATTCGACCGCGATTCGAAGCGGAGCGAGGTCAACGGGCAGGCGATGCACCCAGACGAGGTCATCGCGGCGGATGGAAGACGCGTCCATGAGATACTCGGTCCAGACCGACCCCATGGGACCAAACTCGTCGTAGAGGGTAAACTGGATTTTGGCGCCGTCGGCAAGCCAGTCACCGGACTGCAAGGCGGGCGGGGGCGAGGCGGTCCAGTGCGGAGCGATATCGTGGGCGACCAGCCAGCTCATGGCCAGGAGCCAGATCGGCGTGACCAGCCATCCGATGGTTCGTGTAAACAAAAAGCCCCCCGAGGTCTGCCTAAGTGAACTCGCGTGAATTGTAGGGTGACCACCGGGCTACTTTCAACTTGCGAAAAAATAGTCGCATTGCGGCATGGAATTCATGGCAAGTGGCACACATGTGTGAGCGTTTATGGTGGAGGAGAAAACGTGTCGTCCTGGTGTTTTTTCTGATTGTCTGATTGTGCGGGGCGGCTCTTTTGCTGGCGTTG
>JBKJYI010000153.1:0-4002 GCA_046715855.1 Phycisphaerae bacterium | reverse complement strand
CTGCTGGGTCAGACGGTTAACAGCTACGTCCATCCGGAGAACGGACGGGCGGTGGCGTTCGCGGAGTTGCTTACGCGAGTGAGCGAGGTTGATGGCATCGAGCGGGTGCGCTTTGTCACCAGCTACCCCAGCGATTTCACCGACGACATTCTGGCAGCGATGCGCGATGTGCCGAAAATTTGTCCTTACCTGCACATTCCCGCGCAAAGCGGGAGCGATGACGTCCTTCGCCGGATGAGAAGACAATACACGGTGAGTCAGTACGTTGAGCTCATCGATCGAGCCCGTGAATACGTCCCGAATCTGGCGGTGGCGAGCGACTTCATTGTGGGATTTTCGGGCGAAACCGAGGACGATCATCTGGCCACGATGCGATTGATCGAGCGCTGCCGCTTCAAGAACATTTTTGTCTTCAAGTACTCGGCGCGTCCCGGAACCGTCGCCGATCGCCGTATGGAGGATAACGTCTCCGACCAGATCAAGCGCCAGCGCAACATTGAATTGCTCAATCTGCAGGAAGGCATCTCGGCGGGAGCCAATCAAAAACTTGTCGGAACCACTGTTACCGTTCTGGTGGAAGGGTTCAGCAAGAGTGCGCTGAAGGCGCAGGAGGCCGAGCAGAGCCGGGGCGAAGAAATTGGATGGAGAAAGAGCGATCAACTGGTTTCTCGCACGCCTCAAGATCAGATCGTCGTTTTTTCCGGGGCGACCGATCTGATCGGAACGTTTGTTCCGGTCCGCATCGTTTCCGCTACGGCACTGACGCTTCACGGGGAGACTTTGGATCATGCGCCGCGTCACGATGGGTCGGCGATGTCCAAGTTGCACGACGGGCACGCCCGGCGAGGCGGCGAAACCCGTGCAATTGGAAGATTTCAGGCACTGCCGGTTTTGAGCCCATCGCCATCGACCTGCCAGGCCACGAAGTAAGAGAAGTTGCGCGCGATTTGCGTTGGGTTTGTTGTGCACTTTTTTTATTGGGCGGGGACGGAAAACCTCATTCCGACGTTCGAATCGCGGGGAAAATGGGGCAACAAGACAGCACGAAGCGCACCATGAGGTAGCGAAAAAAAGAATCATGGCCCATGTTCGGTAAACGCCGAACATGGGCACTCCCTTCCGACCGAGGAAGCACCGGCCACAGAGCGGTGGCACACCGTTTCCCGACAGTGCCACCAGTCCCGACGTTCCGCTGACAGTGCCACCAGCCGAGTCGAAATGTGCCACTGGTCCGGGCCGATAACTTAAACCTAAGAACGGCCTGCTCACGCCGCTCATTCCGGGACTGACGATCTAGAAACTCGGAAATGAAATCGTGATTCTCGTGCAACCGCGGCCTATGATGGGCGACGCGGTTTTCTTCAAACAATTGGCCAGATTTTTTTAGGGGGAGAAGATATGGTAAATGTGTTTCAACTCGCCGGGCGGTTCCTGAAATCTGAGGATGGCCCGACGGCCACAGAATACGCGGTGATGCTGGCCCTCATTATCGTGGTGGCGCTGGGTGCGATCAGCGGGATCGGGGTTAAAGTTGATTCCATGTTTACCAGCATGGATAGCCAGCTTCCCAGCGGCTCGGCGTCGTAAGCAAGCGAATGGATATGGTGCATCGGTGAATTGCGGCGTGCATAGTCCGCCCTACCCGGCTAAGCCCTTAGTGAGAAGGTAGTGCGAAAGTTCGTTACGGAGGGTGTCGGACTGCCGAAGTGGCCTTCGCCGATCAGCCATGCCGTCGTTGTCGATAACATTTGCTACTTGAGCGGGCAGCTTTCCATTGGCCCTGCCGGCGAGTATTTGCCGGGGACCATCCGGGAAGAGGCGGAGCGGGCTTTTGGTAATCTTTTCGCTGCGGTCCGGGCTGCAGAATTTTCGATTGAAGATATCGTGTTTGTAGACATAGCGTTTGTTGATCTTGGCGACGTTGCGGAGGTGAACAAGCTGTATGCTGAGCTTTTTCCTGAAGGAAGACGACCGGCTCGAACCATCTATCAGGCCGCGGCGCTGCCTTTTGGCGGAAGAGTGAAGGTAATGGGTGTTGCGATTAAGGAACGAAGCGTCGGCTAACTATTACGACGGTGCATCAAACGGCGATGCACCCTACTTGGCTGGATGCATCCTACGTAGCTCCGTTGATAGTTCCTCCGTTGGAAACGCGACTCTATCCATTCATGGGCGGGATTGTGCGCGCCGTACGATGCACGTTACTGGCCATCAATGGGATGCCCGGATCATGTTCATCTTCTGGTGCACTACGGGGCTGATCTATCCCATAGTGAGTTGCTCCAGCAAGTGAAAGGGCGATCATCCAAGTGGATTAATGAGACTTTTCCACATATGGGTCATTTCAACTGGCAGGAAGAGTATGGTGGGTTTACGGTGATTCCGGGCGGAGGGGTTTTTGGGGGGAGCCTTCACTAGTGACTAATCGCTTGCCCTCTGGGCCACTCGTCACACGCCCGAAACGGCGCGAAGCTTGGATTCTAATTGACGAGCCTCGGCTTCCAGCACAGCGACATCGCCACCAGTAGTTAGGTTTCCAAACGTCCAAACGTCAAAATCACAGCTAACCAAGACTGATTCTGTAGTTTCCTTCAAAATGGAAACCTGAAGCTTCGTCGCGTATGCTGTTACACTGAATCGCCAAAGTGCGGCAAATTTCGAGCCACGTTCAAAAACCCAGCTCTTTCCACTTTCTTTTTCAAGGCGATACCCAAGAAAGCCAAAGTGACTTAGAACAATTCTCTCCACGCCGAGTACCGTTGGAATGCTAAATGCTACATGATGCTTTAGTGACATCAGCTTATCCTTCAGTTTCGGAAGGGAAATTCGAGAGCACTTCAGCCCTTCAAGAGACAAATTACAGGCCTCTTCTTCCGGTAATTCCCCAAATCAAGCGATCCAACGGCACGCAATCAACTTCTCGAAAATCAACCCAAGTCATGTTCTCCAAGAAGAGTGGCAGTTTGGGTGGGGCGATGGAATCGCTGAGGACGACTGGGATTACAGGACAACCACGCTTAATGAATTGCCGTAAGAATCCTTGTATTTCGAAGTCCTGCCAAGGTCCAATTCCACTCCGCCCGACAAATACAGCTGCAGAAGCGATCGAATCGATCTGTTGCTCAAGGGCTTGCTGCCATGGGAGCCCCGGACGAAGTTGTTCCGCATCGAGCCATGGTTGAATGCCATTTTCTTTCAGTTGGTCACCAATCTGCCTTACAAGTTTCTTATCATCGCTGTTATGGCACATGAAAACATCAAAACCTGAATTGCATTTAGGTATGTCTTCGGTCGGTTCGCGTACCTGCTTGTTTTGGTTCCACCACTCAATAACATTCGTATTCCACTTCGAAGCCCGAGAAAGGGAATCCAGAATAACCCGAAGATCTTTCAAGCATGCGTACTGGAGCCTCGATAGCTTTGTTGATCCAAGGCGCTCTTGACATCCACCACATACAAGGCCAGCTCGCATGCCGAAATCAACACCTCGCTTGTCATGGAGGTAGTCAAAAATGCATCCGGTGGTGTCGTAGTGACGGTATGTTGAGTCAACATCGAGTGCCAGTATGTCAGCGATAAAGTAAACCAGTCCATTGGCTAGCGGGAGCGACGTGAGATGGTCCCAGCCAAAAAAGGAAACAATGCATAATCTTTTGTGTGTGTTGAAAAAGAAATTATTATCGTATCGCTTCTTGGAAAAGAAGACGACACGGTACTTCTCATGCGCTGCGTTCCCTAGAAGTTTTAGCAACTGCTCATGAGTTGTTGGATGTGAAATTGTTTCGCCTTGAATCTGAACCAGTGAAAGCTGACTTGAAAAGCGAAACTCGTTGCAGCTATGGTTAAGAAGTTCAACAAGTTTCGGGACGTTTATATCGACCGAACCATCGGTTATGAAGTAGAACTCGTTCATGGGCAAGCGGTCTTCCAGACATCCACTTTGAGGATGATTAGAACGTGTAGTAGGCCTGGTAGTGGTCGCGGATGGGGGTGTCGACGCCG
>JBKJYI010000152.1:0-3621 GCA_046715855.1 Phycisphaerae bacterium | reverse complement strand
GCGTTCATCTGCGTTAATCTGCGGCCTCACCTCCTCATAACGAGCCGCAGATTAACGCAGATTAACGCAGATGAATATTCTTCACAGGTGGATGACCGAGTTGACGGACTGAACGAATTCTTTGCATGCATCGCGGATGCAGCCCTGCCAGTCGTCTTTGCGGTCTTTGTACTTGGGTTCGTCGTAAGCGAAAATCACGCTGCGCGAGGCAGCGACGATGGCTCCGGTGCCGTCGGGTTTGAAGCACTTGGCGACTTCGTCAGCGGTCCGACCCTGCGCCCCGAAGCCGGGGACAAGGAAAATGCAGTTGGGCATCAGCGATCGAATTTTGATGGTCGATTCGAGGTCTCGCGGCGAAACCACTGCCCCGACGCAGCTGTATCCGCTCTGGCCGATTCGACCTGAAGCAGAGGCCCATTCCTGTACGAGCGTGGCGACATGCTGGCAGACGGTGTTGCCGCTTTGCAGTATGAGGCCCTGGACCTGCGAGGCCGATTCATTGCTGGTCTGCACGAGGACGAAAACGCCGCGCTGGTTCTTCTGAGCTGACTCGATGAATGGACCGACGCCGTCCCATCCGAAATAGGGATTCACGGTTGCCGCATCAGCGACTTCACTGCCTTCGCCTTCCAATGTGGCCTTCGCATATTGAGCGGAGGTGTGTCCGATATCGGCGCGTTTCACATCGCCGATCACCAGCAGACCCTTGCCGTGAGCGTGTGTGGTGAGCTGGTGGTAGGTTTCAATCCCGCCGGGCCCAAACGGCTCAAAAAAAGCGATGTTGATTTTGATCGCGGGCACAAGATCGGCGACGGCGTTAATGACTCCCATTCCGTACGATATCAAGGCCATGCAAGGCCCAACGTGCTGGGCTCTACGTGCCAATTGCTCCTTTTCAATGACCGCCCATTTGGGAAAAGTCTCGGAGTCTACGGACATGGAAGCAGGACTCTTCGCAGCCAAGGTGCGCGCTTCGGCCGGGAGCCGGTCAATCAAAGGGTCCAACCCCACGCACACGGGGGCGTTCCTGGCTCTGATGGCGGCGGTTAGGCGGTCGGCAAAATGTTCCATGATTTTCTGCGACGCAGTTGCTGGTTGTTTCGGCCTCTTTTATCGAACTCTCGCCTTGCAATCCCATCTTAACCTTGCCGCGGGCCCGACGGAACTCGAATAATCCACCGGCCTCAAGTCGAGGCAATGGAGATTCACATGGTTAATAAGTTTTGGCGCTATCGTCGGCCCGGAAAAGCGAGGAACTGGATTTTGCTGTGGCTGCTGGGCATTCCGATTCCGGTGTTGCTGCTTATTTACGTTTTGCGGGGATGCACGTAAAGAAGCGCGCCCTATTCCGCGAAGAAATGAGCATGCAACTCTGCCTGTCGGAGATGGGCGAGCGCCTGCTGGTAGATCGCGCGTAAGGTGCCGGCGCGCAGCTTGCGGTGAAGCGGAACATGCAATGTTTGCTTTAGGCCGTTTTGAGTGCGCCGCAATTTCACTTGGCCGCCGCGTTGACTGATCTGCTCAACACCCAAGCCACTGGGAATTCGGACTACGTCCTGACCGTCAGTGGTCGCAACCTACCCGGCACGGCTTAGCGGCTCCAATTCGACTGTGACCAAGATGGAGGGATTCGGGGAAAGATCGTATTCCGCCGGTCCATATTCCAATGCGAGCTCGATGACTTCTCGCAAGTTGGCGATGGCCTCATCGCGAGTTTCGCCTTGCGTAACGCCATGGACATCCGGGCATTCCACCACGTATCCACTATCTTCCGATCGGATAAAGGCCTTGATGATTCACTTCATAGTTGCATACCTACCCAGTCACACTACGAAAAACTCGGGCATCGTCAAAGCAACTCGCCCGGCAGACGTCGAATTACCTGCACTGTAATATAAAACTTGATTGGCGAAGTGCGTATCGCCGAAACTAGGATAGTGTGGGTGCACGGTTCCCACCTTGATTCGAGTCAGTGGGGAATTTGGTCGGACCCATCAGGCGCGGCGGGCCAGGAAATTTGCTTTACCATCTATTCAGCCAACTCCTCGAAGGCCGCCACTATGCCTATGAAAACGTGCTGTTTCGCGCCGCCTGTGCGGCCATCTTCTGCTTCCTGATGATCCTGCTGGTCATGCCGGCGTTCATCCGGCGGCTGGTTCGATGGAAGCTCGGCGACCGGCCCGAATTCGATCACGCCTCGCTCAATGAACTCACCCGCGACAAAGCCAACGTCCCCACCATGGGCGGGGTGATGATCCTCACTACGATCGCGGCCGCGGTCCTGCTCTTTTCCGACCTCACCAACTTCTACGTCAAGATGGGCCTGGTCTGCCTCGTATGGCTTGGAGTGCTTGGCGGATTTGACGATTGGCTCAAGCTTACCGCCAAAAGGCGGACTCGCAGCCGCGATGGGCTGAAGATGTACGAAAAGCTGCTGTTTCAGGTCGGCCTCGGAGTGGTGATCGGTTACTACACCTACCGATACGGGCAGGCAAACTTCGACACGATCAACGGCGGTAGCGATGTTCCAGCCTACAGCATCCTGAGCGTCCCCTTCTACAAGCATGGGTTGATGCTGGGCGCGTACACGTTCATGGTACTCACGGTGCTGGTAATGACCGGGGCCTCCAATGCCGTGAATCTGACGGACGGAATGGATGGCCTGGCGTCGGGGTGCGTCGCACTGTGTGCGCTGGTGTTTGCCATCTTTACGTACATTGTCGGGGCTGAGGATCTGGCTGATAAGCTGCTCTTTCATCACGTGCCCAAGAGTGCCGAGTTGGTCATTCTATGCGGGGCCATTCTCGGTGGATGTCTCGGCTTTCTCTGGTACAACTGCCATCCGGCCAAGGTCTTCATGGGGGATACCGGGTCGCTTCCGTTAGGGGGACTCATTGGATACATCGCCATCGTGCCCCGGCAGGAGCTCATGCTGCTGCTCGCGGGCGGCGTGTTTGTGATTGAAGCCCGGTCGGTGCTGATGCAAGTGGGCTATTTCAAATGGACCAGGGGCAAGCGGATTTTCCGCTGCGCGCCCGTGCACCATCATTTTCACCTCGGCGGGTGGAGCGAGCCGCAGACCGTGGTGCGGTTCTGGCTGGTGGCGGCCATGTTCTCCTTTGTGGCGTTGGCCTCGATCAAACTGCGTTGACGAAATCGGCTTCCAATCGCCGAAAATAGCATGTCGGAGGGGACGATGAGCGAGGAAGGAGCCATTCAACTCAATCATGACGACGCGGATGGGAGCGGCGGCAGCGCAATCATTTTGATTGCGTCGGCGCTCATGGCCATCGGGTTGGTCATGGTGGGCTCGGCGACGAGTTTGCTGGATGGGAGTCTGCTCGCACCGCGATTTTGGACGACTGCATTTGGGCGCCAGGCCTGTTTTGTGATTGTGGGCCTCGCTATATGTGTGGGCAGTGGGTGGCTGTCACGGCTGGTGCTGGCGTCGGAGCCTGCCGGGCGGTGGATTGCTAGGCTCCTTTACTGGTGCGCAATTGTCCTTCTCTTGCTGGTTCTGATTCCCGGGCTTTCGGATGAGAGTCACGGTTCGCAGCGCTGGCTGCGGTTCAGCCTGGGGGGAGTCGCGGTCGGATTGCAGCCTTCGGAAGTAGCCAAGCT
>JBKJYI010000151.1:0-4585 GCA_046715855.1 Phycisphaerae bacterium | reverse complement strand
AAAGGAACAATTTGTTCAAGTTATTTATGAGCGCCACCTAACCATGCTTCTTGTCGCCCGGCTCTTTTTTGTGACCGTCGGACCGTAGTAACAAATCAACAAAGTCACCGCCGCTCGTTGAGTAGTCAGGTCGCGAAATCAAGAGTGAAGCAATGATGTCTTTTAGATGAATGACCGAAACATTTTTCTTGGAAATCAGTTCGAGTTCGTCAGAGCAGATATGATTGTGAACGACAAGTTCAAAGGTCCATGGAAGGGAGACCAATGAGTCCCTTATTTTCTGCCTCTTGGATGCAAGGAATTTTTTATTGACCCAATCTTCAACGCATGGCTCGATTTCGTGAGGTGGCCTCTTTTTGGCTGAATTGGCTGCACGTCCCCATTTCTTTTGGAGTTCTTTCGGGATTTTGCAAATGTAACTAATGGGTCGAAGCGATGCCTGAACTTCGATATGCCTGCAATGAAGTCCATCTTGACGCGGTTTGATCGCGAGAAGATCGAATTCGCACAGTCCAGACTTTAGACCGCGCATGGTGAAATAACCGTCGCGACGTAACCACTCTTCGACTAATTCCTCGGCAAGTAATGACATGAAAATCTGCGTCTATCTGCGTTAATCTGCGGCTCGTTTACTTCTCCATCTGCCCGGTGACGATTTGCTTGATCTGTTTGACGGTTTGCTCGAGCACATCGTTCACCACGAAATAGTCGTATGCGCCACTGTCGCGCGCCGTCGCAATCTCGCCATCGGCATGGGCCAGCCGATCGCGCAACTGCTCCTCGGCCTCGCTCTTGCGACCCTCCAGCCGCGCCCGCAGCGACTCCATGTTCGGCGGCAGCACAAAAATCCGCACCGATTCCGGCAACTTGGCGGCCACCTGCATCCCGCCCTGCACGTCAATTTCCATGACGATATTTTTGCCCTCGCGCAGCGCCTCCTCTACAGGCTTTAGCGGAGTGCCATACCGCTGTCCCACATACTCGGCGGTTTCCAAGAACTCCCCGGCCGACTCACGCCGGGCAAATTCATCGCGTGAAAGAAACTCGTAGCTCGACCCGATCCTGTCCCCGGGGCGCGGAGCGCGCGTCGTGGCCGAAACGCTCCACACTGCATCAGGCAAGTCCGAAAGCAGGGCATCGCAGATCGAAGTCTTCCCCGCCCCCGACGGCCCGCTGATGACAATCAATCGCCCACGTGGAATGAATTTTCTCCGGTATTGGGCCGCAATTCTTAGCGCCGTTGCCTGCTGCCTCGTTGCCTTGCTGCCCCGTTGCCTTGTTGCCTTTTCTCGATCACATCGGCGAAGCAGGCGTCACCGCCTCCACAACACGGGCAATCGCCTTCGCGGGCACGTGAATATCCGTCCGCGCGTACTCCCCCGAGAGCGACGTCGACATCGCAACCGGCGGACCCGGCTGAATATTTTGCGGAACGTCCATCCCCATCAATGGCCCAAAAGCAGGCAAAACTCCGGCGGGGTCGATCAATACGACCAGATTTCTCTTGGCCGGAAGATTCTTCAACGCCTCGGACACCAGCGCCCCCGACGCCAGCGGCTTGGCGACCTTGCCCGTGAAATACTTCTGAGCGTCAGCCTCCGACCCGAGGAAATACCCTACGCGGCCTTCCATCGGACCCATGTATAAGGTCGTGTTGGGGCCCATCATCTTCTTCGCCTGCTCGGCCGAAGGATTCGCCGGATCGATCTTCACGGTAAAGGTCTCAACCGTCTTATCGCCGAACTTCTTGCTCGCCCCCGCCTCATAACTGATCCCGCTGCTCATCATCGCCGCGACCGGACTCTCCTTGATCATCGACTTCTTGGCCAGCTCCTGTATGCCGGCCACGTCCTTGCCCATGTAGTCGCCCGCGCTGGTCATTCCATCCTTGGTCATGTGCATGACCACGTTCATTCCTTCAACCTTGCGATAAAGGTCGCGGGCAATTTCAGCTCCTTCCGCTCCCGCCGACTTCTCCCCCCCAGCCGGAGCCGCGCCTCCAGGGACAGAGCCCATCTTGTCAAAAATGTAGTTCATAAACGGCGAGTCCTCGCCGGGAATGTGCCACGCCGCCGCCATGGTGAAGGGCTGTTCCTCCACCGTCGCGAGGAGCGGGGCGCTCGCAGGCTTGTTCTTTGCCAGATAATTCTTGATAGGGCCATCCTTGAATCCCGTCGCAATGGTCGCAGTGGCCGCTGCCGGTGTGATGCCAAAAGCGATATCCACGTAGGACGCCTGCTCCACGAAATTCTTCACCGCATCAATGATCCCGCCGAACACGGCCGTCATCGACGCCGGATCGCCGCCGCCCTGCTGAGCGGCCATCATCGCCATCATCGGCGCCATCTGCGCGCCCTGGGCAATGGCCCCCAGCGCCATCGGGCGGATCGGATCAAAATTCAAATGGACGTACAGATCGCGATTGGTCAGCAAATCCAGCCGCGGGCGCAATTCGTCGGCCAGCGTCCGCCCTTCCTTCTTCAGCGCCGCCTCGAGCTGCGACTTGTCACTGGCCGCTACCACCAGATCGCCCTTCACCGCGGCATAAATGTCGTCCATCTCCGGAAACGGAAGAAACCAGATACCGCCTTCCTCCTCCTTCGCGCCCGCTACGGTCTTGATTTTATCCTTGAAATTCGGAACGCTCGCCCACAGGATCGGGTCCCCGCCCTGCAAACTCGGCTGGGCCATGCCCACCGGTTTGGTGAAGTCGATCCACGGGGCAATGCCCATGTCCTTCTTGATGTCCGCGAGCATCCCCTCAAACTCGCTCTTGGGATTGATCGCCTTCGCATAAGCGATGACGTTCTTGTCGAACTTGTCGAAGTCCACGATCACCGCGCCCAGCGGAAAGTCCGCCGGCATCTGCTTGAGCACCGCGTCAACGTCCGGCGCCCCAAGAGCCAAAGTGCCAGAGAAAGTGCCAAGGACTGGCACCAAAAACAGACCGGCCGCAAATCTCAAAACTCGCTTATTCATCAATTGACTCCCTTGGATTAGGACCCCGCCAAAGAAAAGAGCTTTCCCGCTTGAGGCCTGGACAAATTACGTTTTCGAACCAACCGCGCAACCTGAAGGCTACCCTCATTCTAAGAGGTGCGAAAGTGACCGCAGTCCGAACTTCTCAGGTGAAAACGACGCCGTCCGACAATCAGCCGGTGCGGCATGGGAGGTTCCTGAACGGGGAGGGCGAAGCTCCTGCTGAGCCGTTCAACTCCGCGTGAGCGGGGCAGGACGAAGCTCCTGCGGAGCCGCTCCAAATCTGCGCTAATCTGCGAAATCTGCGGATGGAACTCAATCCGTTCCAACCCCTAGGGCGTTCGCGATTCGATCGAAATCATCCAGCGAGTAGTACTCGATAACGATCCGCCCCGACCCCTTGCGTCGTCCTTCAACAATCGTAACCTTCGTTTTCATCGAATGTTCGAATCGCTGCTGCAAATCGCGAAGATGCGGCGACGCCTTTGCTGCGACAGGCTTCGCGCCAAGCACCGCGCCCCCTGGAGCTTCCTTTTCCTGTCGAACCATCTGCTCCAGCGTCCGAACCGACCACTCACTATGAGCACACCGGCGTGCCAGCTCATCGCGGCGGCGGGAGTCTGCGATACCTAACAAACACCTACCATGACCCATGCCAAGCCGTCCCTGCGCAACCAGCTCCTGCACTTCCGCTGATAAGTCGAGCATGCGCATGTAGTTGGAAACAGTTGATCGATCTTCGCCGAGCCGGTCCGCCAATTCTTCAGGCCGCAAGTTGAATCTCGTGCAAAACCGCCGGTAGGCCTTGGCCCGGTCAATCGCATTGAGATCCTCACGCTGAATGTTTTCAATCAGCGCCAACTCCAGCATTTGCTCGTCGTCAGCGTCGCGAACAATGACCGGAACCGACGTGAATCCGCACGCTTTGGCGGCGGTCCAGCGCCGCTCCCCGGCGATGATTTCGTGCCGTCCATCACGCTTCCGCACCGTGATCGGCTGCAGCATTCCGCTTTTCTTGATGGAAGCGACCAGTGAGGCCAGCGACTTGTCATCCATGACTGTTCGCGGCTGGTACGGATTGGGATGGATTAGATCGACTGGCAGAGTGCAAAGTGTTCCGAACTTTGTAGTCGGTACATCACCTTGTTCCACGTGGAACGGAGCTGGCGGCACCGCCGCTATCGGCGACGAAGCAGGCGGATCAATTCTTCGAACAGGGCTTGGTGCAGGTGGTTGCACCGGCTCCATTTCCTGACCGCGCAGGTTTGAAATCATAGAATCCAAACCCCGCCCTAAACGTTTCGCAGTCTTTGACATGCTCATCCTCCATGACCAGGGAACCAAACCATGCAACGAGTTGCATGTGGCCGTCCAGGAGTAACGTAACGTGCCATTCGTGCGAATGCAAACAAAAACCCGGTTCCTAAGTTACAACGGTACGAAGTGAAACCATCGGGTCTTTCGTTCCACGTGAAACATGGTTCAATGGGTGCCGCGTAAGCTATACGCATTCAACCTAGTGAACTGACATCACCAAAACTGCGGGGTGTTGGGTGCCATGCCCAAGCCCAGCCTCATCGGGCGCCGGCATGCAGTCCGTACAACA
>JBKJYI010000150.1:0-6835 GCA_046715855.1 Phycisphaerae bacterium | reverse complement strand
TCGCTTGACCATGCCACCCGGCTTGCGCTGGGCGTTCTGATTATTTCGGCGTTTCGGCGTTTCGGCTTTTCCGCGTTTCGGCGTTTTACTACTCGAGTATCGTTTCCCGCACAACCTCGTCCAGGCTGGTGATCCCCTCAAAAATCGCAAGCAATCCCGCCTCGCGAAGAGTTCGCATGCCGCGTTTGACGGCCTCGCGGCGAATCACCGCCGTCGAGCCGCGCCGCATGATCAGCTCACGAATTGTGTCGTCGAGGGCCATGATTTCATAAATGCCCATGCGGCCGCGATACCCCGTGCCGTTGCAGTAATCGCACCCCTTGCCATAGAAGAACACCCGGTCGCCGATATCCTCGGGCCGGAGCGCCAACTCCATGACCTGCTCTTCGGTGGGCCGGTACTCCGCTTTGCAGTTAACGCAGATCCGCCGAACGAGCCGCTGAGCGACGACCGCCTCGAGCGTCGCGGTGATAAGAAACGGTTCCATCCCCAGGTCCATCAAACGCGCAATGGCCGAGGGAGCATCGTTCGTGTGAAGCGTGGTGAAGACCAGGTGTCCCGTCAAAGACGCCTGGACGCTGATCTGGGCGGTCTCCAGGTCGCGAATCTCGCCTACCAGGATAATGTCCGGATCCTGCCGCAAAAACGAGCGCAGCGCCCGGGCAAAGGTAAACCCCTGGTCAGGCTTTACCTGGGCCTGAACCAGCCCGTCGATATCGTATTCGACGGGGTCCTCGGCCGTGAGAATTTTCACCTCTGGATCGTTAAGTTCTGAGAGAGCGGCATAAAGCGTTGTCGTTTTGCCGGACCCAGTAGGGCCTGTGTTGATGATGATGCCGTTGGGCTTGTGCATGAGCTGGCGAAAGACGGCCAACTCCTCGTCGCGCATCCCGATCTTTTCCAGGCTGAGCTGGACGTTGGACCGATCCAGCACTCGGAGCACGACGCTCTCGCCAAAAAGCGTCGGCAACACGGCCACGCGCAGGTCGATGGGCACGCCGCGAAGCGACAACTCGATGCGGCCGTCCTGCGGCATGCGCCGCTCGGCGATGTCGAGGTTGGCCATGACCTTAATGCGCGAAGCGATCGCAAGAGCAACATATCGCGGCGGAGGCACCATCTCATAGAGCACGCCGTCGATGCGGTAGCGCATCTTGAATTCGTCTTCGAAGGGCTCGAAGTGAATGTCGCTGGCCTTGTCCTTGATCGCCTGTAGCAGCACGAGGTTCAGGAGCTTCTTGACCGGGTTTGACTCGATCATCTCCTTGATGTCTGCGAGGTCGATGCTGTCGCCGCGGCCCTGGAACTTGGCGAGGTCCTCGTCGCCCTCTAGCTCGTGAATGAGGCCGGTGATCGATTCCTGCTGGCCTTCGGGATAGTACCGGCTGATCGCCGTCTGAAGTTCCTGGGGACTGCACAGGAACACCTTGATGTTGCAGCCAAGCAGCGTCTTTAAATCGTCGGTGGCCTGAAAGTTGTCGGGATTGTCGAGGGCGAGCGAGAGTTCGTTCCGCTCCTTGTTCATCTCGAACGGCAGCGCCCGATATGTCGTCGCCATCTGATTCGACATGGTCGCGATGACCTCGGCGGGAATGTCCAGCTTGGCCAGCTCGACCGTGCCCATGCCGCTTTGCGAAGCCAGTGCCAGGGCCAGGTCGCCATCGCTGACGTAGCCGAGTTCGACAAGAATCTTGCCGATGGGCCCTCGTTTTTTCGCCTGAATATCGAGAGCTTCCTGAAGCTGCGAACGCTTCAGCCGCCCCATCTTGATCAGCACGCGACCAAGCTGGCGGCCGCGAAGCTGTTCGACCGGCGGGAGCTTCTTTGGCTTATCGCTCATAAATTACTCAATGCGCGGGGGCTTTTTCTTCTTCGGCGCCGACCGGTGCTTCCTCAAGTCTCATACCTCGGCGATGAGCGTCGATCTTGTCCTGCATGCCGCCCGGATGCCGCGAACGGTCCACGCAGTCCTCGGCGTTGATCGCCCCCTGCTCATAAAGTTGCCACAGGTGCTCATCGAGCAGTTGCATGCCGTACTTCTTGCCGGTCTGGATCGCAGAGTCAATACGGTATGTTTTGTTTTCGCGGATCAGGTTGGAAATCGCCGGCGTGCCCACCATGAACTCATAGGCCGCCACCATCCCTTTGGGTTGCCGCGGCAAAAGGGCCTGCGAAAGCGTGGCGATCAAGTTGGTCGAAAGCTGAACGCGAATCTGCTCCTGCTGCTCGTGCGGGAAAGCGTCCACGATACGATTGATGGTTCCCTGACACCCAGTGGTGTGAAGCGTGCTGAACACCAAGTGGCCGGTCTCGGCAGCGCGGACGGCGGCGGAAATCGTCTCGAGGTCGCGAAGCTCACCGACTAGGATCACGTCCGGATCCATACGCAGCACGCGACGCAGAGCCTCGGAGAAGCTGGGCACATCGATGCCGATCTCGCGCTGGTTGATCACGGACTTTTTATGCGTGTGGTAATACTCGATTGGGTCTTCCATGGTAACGATGTGCCGGTCGAGGTTTTTATTGATGTAATCGAGCATGGTGGCCAGCGTGGTCGTCTTCCCGGATCCGGTCGGGCCGGTTACGAGAAACAACCCGCGCGGGCGGCGGCAAAGAGCCCGGCAAATATTCGGCAATCCGATTTGCTCAAACGTCAGCAGGCGATTGGGAATCAAGCGCAACACCATCGCGATGTTGCCCTTCTGCTTAAAGATGGCCACACGGAAACGCCCCGCATCCCCGAAGGCAAACGCGAAGTCGCACCCCCCCTCCTCCTGAAGCTCCTGCTGCCCGCGCTCCGGCGTGATCGCCTTCATCAGCGCAACCGTGTCCTCCGGGGCGAGCACTTTGGTCTCCAGCGATCGAAGGTGCCCGTGCAACCGGACCACTGGAGGCCGCCCCACCGTAAGGTGCAAATCAGAGGCCCCCTGCTTGATGACCGTCTCCAGGAGCCGGTCAATATGAATTGTCCCCATGAAGCGTCCTCGCCCTACGGATAGAGGCGGAGCCGAGGGCCCATGGCCCAGTCGAATTCCGCCGACCCTATCCTAGTGGATCACCGACCCATAATCCACCGGCCCAAGACCAGCAGAAGCCAGGGGGGTCTCGTCTTTCTAATGACCCTGCCAGGCCAGCTCTGCTGTTTCTGGCTCGCGTTTGGTGTACAATGAATTTGTGGGCATATTTCAAAGCATTTTAAGGTGGTCATCCTGGACACTTGTCGCGATTCTGCCAGGCTGCGGTTCGATCGGGACGACCACGAAAGACCTATCTAGCTTCGACGATTTTCGGATGGATTCTATCTTTGCCCCGCAACCCTGTGCCTGCTCAAACGATTGCCCGGTAAGCACACACATCGTTCGCCAGGACGATGGTACATACCACGTTGAGTTTGAAGATTCATCGCGCGACCTGACGCCCGGCGAAACCGAGCAACTGAAAGAACTATTCCGAAATGTGGAATTTGCTAACACTCTTTTGGCCTGTCTTACACAAACCGCCCTGCGACCAAATTGTCCAACCTTCTTCTACTGGGACTCGCTCGATGACTCCAGTTCGGCCGGCGCCACCAACTCGCCATGCGCAATGGGCGCAAGCCCGCTTTCAACTCAGCAAGCCGAATCGATCCTCCAGTTCATGGAAGAATTAGAGATGGGGACGCTCGAATGAAAAAGGGCAAACTTGGGATGCTCATCACATGCCGACAATACTGCGATCTGGCCCCTACCGATTATTCATGTTTGCCGGCGATCGGGATGAACCTCCCCATGTTCATGTAGAGCGCGAAGACAAGGTAGCCAAGTTTTGGCTCGACCCAGTCAGGTTGCAACGAACTGGTGGATTTTCAAGAGTAGAACTGGTACGCATCGAAAGAATACTTGACAAATATCACGATAATTTGATTGAGGCTTGGCATGGTTATTTCGGCTCTTGAGATTACGGTACCCGCGGCATCGGATGTTCGCACGACTGCGGACTCCCTTACTGTCGACTTGAGCGATGGGCGCACGATCGTTGTCCCACTCGGCTGGTTCCCGCGGCTCTCTCAAGCCACGCGAAAAGAGCGCAGTCAGTGGCGGCTGATTGGACGCGGCGAGGGCATTCATTGGCCGCTGCTCGACGAGGACATCAGCGTCAAAGGACTGCTCGCAGGCCGTCCGTCGGGCGAAAGCCAGCAGTCCTTCGCCAAGTGGCTCGCCGCACGAACACGGCATGATGGCAAGCAACGTAAAAAGACAAAATCAAATTGATCCTTTCGACGGCTCGCTCAGACTGTTAGGTCAGTCGGCGGTGTTTTTGGGTACATTCTCCGAAGGGCTTGATGGTCTCTGATCTTCCTGAAGGGGTTCGGTGATGTTGTATGTGCCATCGAGCCAGCGGCCTAGATCGACCAGCTTGCAACGCTTGGAGCAGAACGGCCGGAACGCGGCGTCTTCCTTGCGCGAAACGCTGAATTCCTTTCTGCAGGTTGGGCAGGTAAACGTCACTTGGACTTGGGCTTTTTCTTAGCGGGCTTGTCCGGTTTTGCGGCCACCGCCGTCTCCGGAGATTTTGTTTCCGTTTTGGATTCGGATGACTTGGTTTCGGTCTTGGCGTCACCGCCCTTGGAATCGCCCGACTTGGTCTCATCGCTTTTCTTTTCGCCGCTGTCAGCCTTGGCGGCTTCCTTGTAGCTGTCGCTGCGATAATCGGTGAGATAAAAACCCGACCCCTTAAAGATCAGCCCGCCGCCAGTGGAAATTCTTCGCGTGACCGCCGCATTGCACTTGCACGGCTTTGGATCGGTGCTGCGTAGCTTCTTGCGCGGGGATTCGGTAATCGGCTGGAAGAGATCGAAGACCTTTCCACACTTGTCGCACTCGTACTCATACGTTGGCATTCTATGAACAACTCCACAGCGAGCCGCGAACTTCAGTTCGCGCGGACTCACGGCTCATAATCCTCGATGAACGAATCAGTTCGATTCCGCCGCTTTCGACACAACCACCCGCGCGGGACGCAACACCCGATCCCGGAGCCGATAGCCGCGCGTCACCTGTTCGACCACGCCTCCCGGCGGAACCTCATCTGACGGTTGATGCATCAATGCCTCATGAATCGCCGGGTCGAATTTTTCCCCGGCCGCCGCTTCGATCGGTTCCAATCCAAAATCGCGAAGCGCCTTCACCAGGTTGGCGTGCACAAGCCGCGTGCCTTCCAGAATCGCCTTGTCGTCCGCCCCCGCCGCCGCAAACGTGCGATCGAAATCCTCCAGCACGGGAATGAGCGTTCGCATCAAGTCAGCATTCGCATATCGAATGGCCTCGTTGCGCTCGGCCGTTGCCCGGCGCTGGATATTCTGGCTCTCTGCCTTGGCCCGCAGCAAAGAATCCTCCAGCGAATCGACCTTGGCTTGCAATGCCGCAGACTGATCGGGGCCGGCCTCGACTGCCCCGGTCGATTCATCCTCGTTCAGACTCTGATTTTCGAATTCTTCGCTCATGGTTCCGTCAGAAGCCTGCGTATGTCCTTTCATGGGTGAATCTCCTTTGGCCGAATCGGCCTGCGGAAATTATGGCCCGCGCCTAGGTCTTTGGCTCGCCCGGCGTCAGATATTCCACCAGCTTTTCAAAAAAACCCTTCGATTCGGGCATGACGTCCAGGTCTTCGGTCTTGGCAAATTCCCGCAGCAGTGCCTCCTGGGCCTTGCTCATGCTCTTGGGAATCTCCACCAGAACCTGCACCAGCTCGTCACCCTTTCGTCCGCTTCGCAAATCCGGCAGGCCCTGCCCGCTGAGCTTGAACAACTGGCCGTGCTGCGTGCCCGGCGGGATTTTCAAGTCGGCCTTGCCCGTGAGCGTCGGAGCCTCGACCACCGCTCCCAAGGCCGCCTGCGTGAAGCTGATCGGCATCCGGCAGACCAGGTCGTTGTCGTGCCGCTCCAGAAACGGATGCGGGCTCACCCGCACATGGCAATGCAAATCGCCGCGATCTGCAATGTTTTCACCCGGCTCGCCTTCGCCTCGAACCCGAACAGCCTGACCCTCATGTATCCCGGCCGGTATGCGCACCGTCACAAGCCGGCGACCCATGATTCGCCCGTGACCTTTGCATTTGTCGCACGGCGTCACAATTGAAGAGCCTCGCCCCCGACATGACGGGCACGTGGTCACCACACGGCCAAACAACCCGGCCAGTCCGCCGGTCTGCTCCACCTGGCCATATCCTCCGCATGTACGGCAGGTCTTCCTCTCGGAGCCCGCCGCCGCACCGGTTCCGCCGCAAACGCCGCAATGATCCTGCCGGTCAAATTCAATTTGCCGTTCTGTGCCGATGGCGACTTCGGCCAGCGTGATTTCGACCTCCGTCTGAAGATCGGCCCCGCGCGACCGTCCCCCACCCCGGCCAAACGTCCCGCCGAAAATATCGTCAAACATCGAGAAGATGTCATCGACGCGCATGTGCGAATAATCGACTCGGTTGGCGCCGTTGAGTCCTGCGTGGCCGTATTGATCGTATCGCTGGCGAAGGGCGGGATCGGAGAGGACTTGGTAGGCCTCCGATGCCTCCTTGAATTTCAATATGGCTTCGGTGTCCGCGTTGCGGTCGGGATGGTACTTGTGCGCAGCGCGTCGATAAGCCTTCTTAAGCTGTTCCGCCGACGCGCTTCGCTCGACCGAGAGCACTTCGTAAAAATCACGCTTTGCTGATGCCACACTCATTCCTTACGCCGATTAGAGTCGCGAACTTCAGTTCGCGCAGACTTTCGGCATTCGTAACACCGCGCCGACTGAAGTCGGCGGCTCGCGGAAAGAAAAACAGGGCCGGCGACGAGCACCCGCCCTGCATTCAATCA
>JBKJYI010000149.1:0-11498 GCA_046715855.1 Phycisphaerae bacterium | reverse complement strand
GAATAGCCCAGCCTTTTCAAGGGTTTCCAGCGGATAAGTATGTCAAAGTCGCCTAGGCACGGTTGATCGATCGCAATGATGAAGAGGGTTCGTGTAACGTGAATGAAAGCGAGAAATTCCATGCCTGAAAAATCCCAATTAGTTCGTCTGCTTCTTCCTCTCATTTTCGCCTGCGGACTATTCACGCTCCTTCTCGGCGCAACCAACACCCCGTCGGACGAAACCGTCGTGATCGTCGTGCGCCACGCCGAGAAATCGGCCGCTCCCTCCGACGACCCGCCGCTGAGCGACGCGGGACGAAAGCGAGCCGACGCCCTCTCTCGCGCATTAAGCAAAGCCGGCGTGAAGGCCATCTTCGCGACGCAATACCAGCGAACCCAGCAGACTGTCGAGCCGACGGCACAAGCGCTCCAGATTCCCGTCACCAAGGTGGACGCAGCCAATACGCCGGCGCTTGTAGCCCAAGTTCTAGAAAAGCATCGAGGCCAGGTCGTCCTGATCGCCGGCCACAGCAACACCATCCCCGAAATCATCGCGGCCCTGGGAGGAGGCCCAATCCCCGCCATTGCCGAAACCGACTTCGACAATCTCTTCATCGTATCAATCCCCGTAACCGGCCCGGCAAGACTCCTGCACTTGAAGTACGGCGCAGCCAATTAATGCTCACTCGGCTCGCCTGTCATCGCCACCTTCGACAGCCAAGCAATATCTCGGTCACCGAGTACCCGATGTATTAAAAAAAGGGGCTGCTAATCCCACAAGATATATCAAGCCGGATATGGTATAATCTTTCGGGCGGGACTTGTTATGACCAAAATCAAGCTTCGCAATCCGCGTTATCCCGTTCAAGAGCCAATCGAAGTTGACGCATTGGCCGATACCGGCGCCATGCACATGTGCATCCCTAGGCAAATCGCCCTCCAGCTTCGGCTCGAAGAATATGATAAGAAAGAGGCGACTTTGGCCGACGACAGCAAAGGTCTATTCTCATACGTCGGGCCCATCGAGACACGGTTCAAAAATCGCGTTGGTTTAGGCGGGGCACTGGTGATGGGGGATCAAGTTCTGCTCGGAGCCATCCCGATGGAAGACATGGACCTCGTCGTGTCGCCCAAGGATCGAAAAATCGACGTGAATCCCGCCAGTCCCAATATCGCCTCTTCCATCGTTATGTAACGCCTTGCCTGTAGCCGTGCTCATGCGATAACCCTCTCCCCCCAGCTCGGTATAAGCGCAGGGACACCTCTTGCGATTCCGGTACGGCACGGGCTTGGTTGACGACGCAAAGGCTGATAGTCTGCTTTTGGAGGTCAAGGCCGACAAACTTCATGGTAGTCTCTTGAAAAAGGGCTGCGGCTCATCACCGCGAAATCAAAACCACGACAACCTCAAGCGTCGGGCCACAAGCAGACTGGGCTCGACCTCCTCCCCATAGCGTCAAACCCGAGCTCGCATCCCGGTCATTGGCGGTCGGCGGTCTTGAGCCCTAAAATCGCGGCAGCTTAACAGCAATAAATGCCGAAAAGAAACGGGAACTTCCGGGACAAGCTCATTCAACCAGGATGGTGAATATGCCTCGAATCATGGATGGATCGAACAGATACGCGATACGACTGGGAACTGTCGCCGGACTGACGCTGCTGGTCACCGTGATGTCCACAGGCTGCCGCGGCGGTCATCGCTGGGGGTTTGGCGGCAAGCCCTATGGCCAGGAGCAAATCCGCGCCATCTGGGTCACGCGCTGGGACTTCAAGACACCCGCCGACATCTCGAAGGTGATGGACAACTGCAAGGCCGCGGGGTTCAACACCGTGCTCTTCCAGGTGCGCGGAGCGGGCACCGTTGCCTACCGCTCCAAAATCGAACCGTGGGCCGAGGAGTTCGAAGGCCGCGATCCCGGCTTCGACCCGCTGGCCGTCGCCTGCAAGGAGGCCAACCGGCGCGGCATGGAGTTGCATGCGTGGGTAAACTTGCTTCCCGCATATCGCGGCAAGACGCCACCTTCTGACCCGCGCCAACTCTACAACGCGCACCCCGATTGGTTCCTGCGCGACGCCATGGGGCGCCGCCAGCCGCTGGGCTGGTATGACAGCTTGAACCCTTGCTATCCGGAAGTGCGCCGATACCTCACCGGCTTAATGCACGAAATCGTCGCCAAATATCCCGTGGATGGGCTCCATCTCGACTACGCCCGCTTCCCCATCGAGCACGTGGACTCCTATGGCAGCGGCGCGGTGCCCGACTACCCGCGCGATCCGCGCACGCTCGCCCTGTTCCGCAAAGCCACGGGCAAATCGCCCGATCAATCGGCTGCGGCTTGGGAGGCATGGCGCGCGGACTGCATGACGCAATCGATCCGCGACATTCGCCAGATGATGCTCAAGACCAAGCCCAGGGCAGCTCTCACCGCTGCCGTCGGCGCAGTGCCCGACGAACACCGTCGCAAATATTTCCAGGATTCCGCCCGCTGGATGCGCGAAGGGCTGGTCGATGCGGTTTACCCCATGAATTACGACGAGAACATCCGCGTCTATTCCAATCGGGTTGCCGCCTGGGCCTCGATGAGCCCGCGCGTCCCCGTAGTTACCGGCGTCATGTTCGACAAACGGAACTCAGGCACGGTGCTGGCCCAAGTCGAGGAGGCCCGGCGGCGCGGCACGCACTTTGCCGCGTTCGCCTACAATTCGCTCTACGAACGCCTCGACCGCAGCGGCAGACCAATCATGGACGGCCAAAGCGCCTCCCGCGCCGCCCTGCGCAAAGAGGTGATCCCCAAACTCCGCCGACTCTCTTGATGCCCATTCCAAAACTCGGAAACTTGTCCATGTCGAGAACAGCGGTGGGATTTGATGTAGGAGGAAGCGGGGCCCGCTCGGTTCTCTACGATGAGAATAACACCGGAAAAGGGCCCCCCGTGTATTGCCGGGCGAGCACAAGAACCTGGCAGTTCGATGAATTATTGTCATGGATTGCCGAAGAATACCGCCGCCTCTCGCCGGACGTGAGCCTCCCGGTTGGTGTCGCCCTTCCCGGCGTCATTGACGGCGGCATGGTCGTTCGCTCGGTCAATCTACCCTGGCTGGAAGGCCAACCGATGAAGAAATCGCTGGAGGTAATGCTCGGTCGTCGGGTGGATTTGATGACCGACGCCCAGGCGGCAACCTGGGGCGAATTCATCCAGGCGGGCCGGCCGACCCAGCCCTTCGCACACTTGCGTCTGGGCACCGGCGTCGCCTGCGCAATTTTCACGGAAGGAAAGTTATTGCCCACGGACCCTCAGCGGCGGACCCACTGGCCCGCCTTGATTGTGGACAACGGGCCCCAAGCGCCACTTTGTCCCTGTGGTTTGCGCGGCTGCCTCGAACTTTACGCGGGAGGCCACATGCTTGAGCTACGAGCCAGCGAAATAGGTCTGGACAACATTGGACACCTTAATAATCTCAACAATGGACCCAAAACTGCGGCGGCACAGCAGGTCCTTCATCGCGCCGCAGCGGCGACGGGGCAAGCCCTCCAAAACCTCGTAAATAAGTTTGGCGTGAGTCACGTGGCGTTGGACGGCGGGGTACTAAAAGTAATTCCCGTGCTGATGGATCGGATACAAGAGGCCGTGTCTGTTTTGAATCTGCGCGTCGATATCCAAAAAGGAAGGCTCGGGCCCGCCGGAGGTGTTATTGGTGCCGCCATGATGGCGCTGGATGCAACATCGAGAGGATGATCAAACAACAGGGAAGGCCATCAATTGACGCGCTGCGCCCCGCAGAGTACGGTAAGGGTGGACTCCACGGGGCGTAGCTCAGCCTGGCTAGAGCGCTGCGTTCGGGACGCAGAGGTCGCAGGTTCAAATCCTGTCGCCCCGAGTTACGCAAGTTCGGTCGAACGCATGAGTTAGCGTATCTGCTCGTGTTGGCATCGCGGCCTGGAAGCCTCTCAGACTGAAGCGCCCGTGTGGAAGAACGCCGACCTCCGAATTCGGACCCTCTAAGTAATAACAAAGGTTTGCGCAGATTGCGCTTTCACGTAACTATCGATTAATAAACGTTTTGCGATCGAATTGGCGGTTTTCGCAAAATGCGCGGCGCATGATGGATCGGTGTACTTGAACCGCACTGGCGCTATCAAAAACGCCCGCGCAATGCGCAAAGCGCAAAGCAAGCGCAAAGGGACCGGAGTTTGTCCGTCCTAATTGTGGCATGATGGGTAGTTTGCTGGATCGACGGGCAAGCGTGTGAATTGTTGCAATTGGACATGGTTCGAAGGGCGTCCGGACAGCGTTCGAAGTTCATCGCCTGAAAATCCCCCTCCAGCGGATCGGCTCTTTTTGCTCGGCCTGTAGGCGCTCAATTTCAAGTGCCGCGTCTTCGCACAATTGCTCCAGGTCCGGACCTTTGATGTTCATCACGTCGCGAAGGTGAGCAACGCCATAAAGCGTTCTGACTGAATTTTGCGGACCATGCCGGATGCGGGGCGGGCTTGCTACGGCTGGTTGCGGGGTTGGAACAGTAGGCTGGCTTGGTGCCACGGGTGTGGCATTCGCGGCGGGCAATGCTCTACGTCGTCTCGGCATGATCCACCAAAATCAGGGAACCAGGCGGAGAGCAGCGAACTCCCCGCCTGGCTGTTTGATCCCCGCTGTCCCTAAACGAAAGGAGCTCGGTTTAAGAGAACGTGGTTTCCGTCGCATAGGCCCAATGGCCATAGGTGACGGCGTAACGCGCACGCACTCCATACAGAAATTTCTCGCGCCTGAAGCCCTCGTCCGAATTTTCATCGAGCGCATTGAACTCGATCGGACTTCGATTCTGGAAAATAAACGGACGAATGATCACGTCCAGCTTGAGCGTGTAGAACTTCGTCGGTGCGCCCGCAAGCCAAGGATACGCAATCACGCGGGCTGCGCCCTGGAGAATGTTGGAATTGTTCCCTACCAGAGTAGCCGAAACGGCTTCCAGCGCCGTTAAGTACATGCTCGGAGGAACGACACAAGCCAAGCCCGTGGCAGTGATGGAAAGCGGATCGCCCTGGTCATTTTTGAAGCCGAGCAACGCCGCGATCGCGGCGGTCAGTGCCTTCTTAAACTCGGCCGTAGTGGGGTTGTTTGGATCGGTGGTGGTTGTGGCCGCGAGCTTGTTGTCCTGGTTCCCGGAAGCGCCCGACGCATGGGCGTCATTGAAAAACGAGACTCCATCGTAGCTATTGAAGCCGGACGTTGCTCCGTTTTTGAGCAAGTCGGAAACGAGAAAATCCTTGTGGGTAGCGGCCTGCACGGCGATTTCGTTGACGCGGATTTTGATTTGACCAGTCTGGTCATCGTCGATTTCGTCGCGGTCCACTTCGATGGTGGATTCGTATTTCTGGTTGGAAATATCGTAGGACTCGGTGCGAATCCCCCTGGCCAGTCTGCCGGTTCCCCACTCGCGCATCTTCGGCGTGGCACCGAGCCACTTGTAATTTTCCTTGTCCTTGGTGGATGGAATCTCGGTGCAAAGGTCCTGGTAGAACGTTGTCACGGCGTTGAAACGCTCAAAAAATGAACTCTTGAGGCCCGACGCGACCAACCCGGTGTTAATCAGTGTCATTGCTTGTCACTCCGTTGAACGATTCGTCGAACGCCTCATGCGTCCGGAATTTTTCCACAAAATTCTTATACAAATTTCCATCACGGGGCGGCGGTTCGACCGAACGCATCGTTGATGCGAACCGAGACCGTGGTGCTGCTGATGTAATTGACGACAACCCCGCAATACGTGTTGGACGTTGACGTTTTTGAGATTGCGTCATCGGCGGTCCCGTACACGGCATCGCCGATATCGGTGATGGCCGCTCCGCTGAGGGGCAATTCAAAATCCCCGCGCGTATAGGCCCGTACTTTCTTGGCTCCGTTGGCTCCGCCGGTGTTGTCCATGTCTTCGTAGGCGATCCCGGCGAATTGCTCGCCCGCAATCAACGGGCCGACATATCCGGTGGATTTCACGCTGAGGAGCGCGCCCTTGTAGATTTTGACGTTGGTTGCGACGGCGTACTGGCGAAGGTCCTGGTCAACGTAGTGAGGCCGATCGATGCTGGCTGAAAGTGTCATTGGTTAAACCTCCGTGTTCGGTGTAGTGCCAATCCGTGGCACTTATTTTTTTTGGAGCCTATTTGGCTCCAGCCATGTCGTAGAATTCGTCAACGTGTTGAAGGATCGCGGCCATTGCGCCGTCGCCTTCCTTAACGGCGTTCTTCCAATCACGAAGCGCTTCCTTGCGTGAAGGTAGGACTTTTTTGGCCCAATCCTCTGCACCTGGTTTCCATTCCGCGCCGGGTCCTCCTGGCGGCTCAAGGAACACCTTTGCGGAGTAAACCGACTCTTCAAGGACTCGGAGCGGAATGTCGGCGACGTTGTACTTGCCCCGTTCAATTTCTAAAACTCGCGACATCCACTGCGAGGCCGGGCAGACAATCGGCCCGTGGTCTTCAGGATGTTCGCAATGGTCGAAAAGATATTGCAGCAATGCAGCCGTTGCGATTTTCGTAAAATTCGAGCCGCTACGCTCAATAATCTTGTCGATGATAGCTGCGAGTTCCTCGGGGATCAGAAACGTTTTTTGCACCTTGGCCATTGTGGCTCCATCCGTAGACGCCGT
Organism: Phycisphaerae bacterium; assembly: GCA_046715855.1. Taxonomy (GTDB): domain Bacteria; phylum Planctomycetota; class Phycisphaerae; order UBA1845; family UBA1845; genus CAZAMB01. The sequence goes on along the minus strand of JBKJYI010000149.1, from coordinate 4,872 downwards.
CATTTCAAAGCTCCTAGCTTAGTGTTCTTGGCCGAAGCCACAATACTAATCCGCTTGACTACACTATAAACATCATGCATGATGTACATGATGTAATCGGACGTGTCAAGCCGATAACTTTAACCGAAGGTCGGCTTTCCGACTTTCAAGTGGTCTGTCCCAAAGCGAAGGAGAGCAAAACATGGCGAAAGAAAAGAAGGAAAAAACCATTCGCGTAAGCGATGCACCCGATGTTTGTCCTGACTGCGGATACAAGCAAAGGAGCGCCGGGCACTCGCCTTCAATATGCTCGGCTCAAAAGTGGGCGGCGGAAAATTCCGAGCTCGTCCTAGCTGCGAAATATCGCCAACAGGAAGCCCAATCGGAGAGAGCGGAAAGTCAGGCTGTGCGTGATGCGGTGTCGGAAATGCGTGAAAAGTCGGAAGAGTGTGAAGAATCCCGTCTCATCCCATTGGGGGAAGTTGCGCACGCTTTCCACGTCGCTACTTGCCTGATCGATTCGTGCGATGACGTACGGGGCATCGCGGTCTCAGATTTTGCGTGTCTGATCGACAATAGCGGTAACGAGTGCGAGCGTGCGGAAGCCATCCTGGCCCTGGCACCGATCGCGGAGCGAGTTAACGACAGGATCGAATCCGCAAAAGAAGCCGTCCGAAAGCCCATCAGAGAACGCATTAGCAAAGTGCTGAAGTCATGATCCATCCCGCCACGAAAACGCTGCGCGTTGAGATTGATCCGAAAGCGATCGGCCAGCGCATCGCGGAAGCGCGTCGCTCCAGGGAATGGAAACAGGCGGACCTGGCGGCGGCGGTGGGGGTGAAAGAGGGAACGGTAAGCAATTGGGAGGGCGGGCATCGTGTTCCGCCACTGCGAATGATCGTAGCGCTTTGTATACATTTGCGGCGCAGTAGCGACTGGATTTTGTGCGGTGCCAAGCGACGGGGAGCGATCCACCGCATGGCGAAACTGAGGGAAAATCATGGATCAAATTCGAATTGAACTGGCGGACCGGCTGAGCCTGGCGGACGGCGAACTTCGCGAAGTGCGGCTGATTCCCTGGGGAACAATCGAGAGTAAGAACGGCGCATTCATCGTCGATGACCAGGCGTCGGCGGCGATCGTCGCGGGCTTTCAAACACACGGGGTTTCCTTGCCCATCGACGTTGACCACGAAAGCGCGCTCGATGCCATTCCGCCGTCGCAAAAGATCGGGGCGGTGGGCTGGATCGATTCGATTAGCGCCCGATCCGGTGAGGGAATCTTTGGCATGGTTCGCTGGCTGGACAAAGGGCGGGAGCTCATCAAGTCCGGAGCGTTTCCGTACCTGTCCCCGATCGTGTTGGTTGGCAAAGAAGATCGGCGCGTCATGAGTATTCACTCGGCCGCCCTGGTGACATTACCGGCCATCCCGCGCATGGAGCGGCTGGCGGCCAAGCAAGGTTTCAACATGGAGAAAGAAATCATCATGGACGATCCCAAAAAAGGTGCGACAGTTGAAAGCGAAGACACTCTGATTGCCCACACGGTGCGCGAAGTGCTGGGGTTGCCGGGCAATGCCAACAAAGACGCCGTGTTGCTCGCGTTGTCGATGCGCGCAGAGCTCAAAGACATTCGGCAGCGCGATGAGGATCGACAGTGCGATGAGCGCGTCGAGAAGTTTGTTCGGGCGAACAAGCTCAATCCCAATGACAAGCTGGCGATGGAAGCCTGTCGGCAACTTGCCCGATCGCAACCCGACGTTCTAGAAGCGATTTTTTGCAACATGATGCCATATGTTGCGCCTGGTCGCACGACTCCACCAACCGAAGAGAGCATGAAAAGCATTGGTAGGGACAAAGCCATTCGCGAAGCGAAGCGCGAGATACAGACGTACCCACAACTCAACAAGCTGACCAGCCTTCCGGCCTACGTGAATCAGCATCTTCGCGACGGCGGATTTGCGCTGCTGAGCAAAGAGGAAATCGAAAAGCTGACGGCGTAAGCGCGACTTGAAGCGAAATAGCACATGGCAACCGGCCTGAATTACACCGTCACGATCAAGCGCTCTTCGGATCGCTTCGATCGGGCGCGCGCCGCCTTCCGCGATCCGAAGCGGCTGCTGGCAAGGGTCGGGACGCTGGCCACGTCGAGCGCAGTGCGACGACTGTCCACCGTTTTGAAGGATGATAGCGAAGTCCGCACCGGACGCCTGGGCGCTTCGCTAGGCCGCAACGGGGCGGGAAACATTTTTGAGTTGTCGAATGACCATGTGCGCGTGGGTACCAATCTGCCTTATGCCGCACAAGTGCACTACGGCGGCACCATCAAACCTAAGAACGTGAAGGCTCTGGCCATCCCCTTGAACGCTCGACTCGCCCGGCAGGGCATCGGTCCGCGGGAATTCGACCCGAGCGGCGAGCTGCTCAAATTCGTACCCTACAAGGGCAGCAAGCCCAACATCATCGGGTTGCTTGTGGCTGACGAGGATATCGAATTCGAGTCCACCATTAAGCGTGGAAAACGCGCTGGTCAGAAGCGCATCATGACCATCGGCGAGGGGCCATTGTTTGCGCTGGCCAGCGAGGTCACGCAAGAGCCGAGGCCGTACCTTTATTTCGATGACGCGGACATTCGCGAGATTCACACAAAGCTATACCCCGAATGGCTGGCGGGGAGATAAGGCGAGGCATGCCAACGACCACTGAGCAATTGATTCTAGAAGCAAAGGCCCTTGGATTCACCGAGGCCGCAAAGGTGCAGGACGTATTGGCCGAGGCGCAAAAACGCCTGGTACAGACGACGAAAGACCTTGAATCAGCGCGCGGATCGGGAACGATCGATCAAGTTGCGACCCTTACCGGCCAGCAAGAAAAACTCAGCCAGTCCGTGTCGCTGCTGAGCGGCAACAACGAACGCGCCGCGAAATCAACCATCAACTTCGGTGAGCAAATTCGCCGGATCAGTCCGTTGCTCGGCGACGTGGTCAGTGTGTTTTCCCGGTATGGCGGCGGGGCTGCGATCGCAGGCGCGGCGACAGCCGCATTCACGGCGGCGGTCCGGGTGATGCGCAATGAGTTGGCGGCGGCCCAAGCATCGATCAATGCGACAGCGCAGGCCATGAATGAGATTCAAGGTAAATCTCGCAACTCCCAGCAATCCATCGAGAATATCCGCGCTGGCACAAAGCTTGGCTCTTTTGAAACTCCGGAACAATCCATCGCGGCGATTGAACGCGCTAACCGGATTCGCGGTGCGAATGGTTTTCTTGATTCGGGGGCCGTTGATCGTGCGGTCGCCCTGGCGTCGGGCGGAAGCTTCACTGATGACGAAACGGCTCGCATTGCACGGATGATGGAAATTCCCGCGATGCGTGACTCTTTGGGCATCACCGAAAAAACGTCGGCGGCCAACATTGAACGTCGCCTTCGCAAAGGGTTGCAGCGGCACGACGCCGAGCTTGATAAAACATTCAGCCTGGAGACGCAGCAAAAGTACCTGGGCAAAACGCTGGCGGGCGCACAGGCCACGCAACATGGCGGCGCGACGCTCGACCTACAGGAAATCATCGGACGCCACGCGCCAGCCGGTGCGGATACCGAATATCTCGCGAGATTGGCGCAGAGCTTCGGCGACCTCGATTCCGTCGAACGGTACGCAAAAAACCTAGAAAGGGCAGAGTCGGGAGACTCGCCTTTTTTGCATATCGCGAGGCGATTCAATCAAGGGCTCGCGGGCGTGGGCGTGATTGATGACACGCAAATTAAGGCAACCCCGGAGCACCTGGCCATCTTGCGGGGCGTATTCGTCGAAATGCGGCAGCATCAAAAAAAGAACGCACGGCAGCAACCAGCAAGCCAATCGCCGGAAAGCGCCCCCATTCCGGCCACCAGGCCGAACTTCATGCCGGTTGCACCGATGGAACCGCATTCGAGCAATTACAATCCGCACACGGGCATGCCCGTCACAATCAATCACTACAACAGCCGGTTCATCGCCCCCTTTGCCCGCGGTCAGGAGCAGGCGCGGGTCAACGGTGAATCGCGGGCCCGCGACTTGGAACGGTTTGGTTGAACGATGGAAAGTGCGGCCCGACAGCTTGCCAGTGTGCTGACCGATGAGTGGGTCCGCGTCGATGAGGCGGCGGTCCTGGTCGGGGAGTCGGTCCGCGCATGGCAGCTTAAGGCGCAGTCCGAAGCCATCGCAGCCCGTCAAAACTCCCACGCTTCGAAGGCGGTCAAGCGCGCGCCGGAGTCGGGCGGCAAGCCGGTATGGTACGTGCGGCGCTCGATCGATGCTCGGCTGTCGCGCATTCCTTCCCGCGAAGCGCGCGAGGATCAACGCCGATCGGCGCTTATCGCGCGTTTCCCGCAACACAAAGTCGAGCAAGCCTATCGAAAGGCGCACTGGCTCAAGGCCTGGCTGACCGCCTGCGAAGCGCGGCGGGGAAGCGGGCTGACCGAAGCCGAGCTTGCCGAGCGGATCATCGCGGAAGCGCATCGATGCGACGGTGAGGAATTCGCGATATCGTTTCGCACTTTGCAATTGTGGGACCGGGCTTTTCATTCCATCGGCCCGGACAAAACCATCCAGGGCGTTGAGGGTTTGATCGATCGACGCGGCGGCGACACGGGCGGCGGCGGGGTCCACGAAGCGCGGACCGTTGAAGCGGTGGAATTCTTTTACGGGCTGTATCATTGCCAAAACAAGCCCACCGTTCGCACGTGCCATGATGCGACACATCGCAAGGCACGCGCCGCCGGCTGGACGTGGCCGGCGAGTTATTCGGCTACGCGCAAGTGGCTGCAAACCTACGATGATTTATCGCTGACGTTCCTCATGCGGGAAGGCCGCGACGGATGGAATCGGCGCTACATGCCCCATATGGAGCTCGAC
>JBKJYI010000148.1:0-3768 GCA_046715855.1 Phycisphaerae bacterium | reverse complement strand
GCTGTCCACGGGGCGCGGCTGATCGATGGTGGCAAGAAGTTCGAGAATGTGAGGGTACTGGCTGGTCTCGGCTCGCAGGATCAACGTCCGGTCGCGCGGGTTCTGGTAGACGCGCACCGCGGGAGCGGGCAACTGCGGAACCTGCAACTGTGCCATTTGTTGTTGCGGATTGAGCTGGTTTGGTTGGGCCGGTTTGCCGTCCTTGCCTTCCTGACCGCGACCCGGCGGTTGATTTTGTTGCCCCGCTCGTTGCTGTTGCTGCTGAAGCATTTGCTGTTGCCGCTGCATTTGCTGTTGCTGCATTTGCTGTTGCTGGACATTGGCCTGCATGGCCTTGGTGGCATTGAACATTTCTTCGATGATGTCCTGGGCAGTGAAGACATCGATGTAGCGCACGCGGTAAATTCGGATGTCGGGCGCCACAATGATGACGTCGCGTTCTTTTTCGAGGTCCTCGAGCGATTTCTCGATTTCTTCAATATCTTCTTCGTCCGCTTCGATCCAATAGACGCCTTCCGTATTGTCAAAGATGAGCTTGGCCGAGCCTTTTTTCTTGCGCGTATCTTTTGATTTTGCGTCTTTGTCTTCATCCGTCGTTCCCGTTCGAACCGCATTCTTAGGCTGCATCAGAGGGGCGGCGACGTCGCGGATCATGCGATCGCCAAAATCGCGCGGAACGGGCTGCGGAATGGGTTCATGCTGGATGGGCTCTTCGTCAGGCGGGGGCACATCTTCGGCCGGCTGTTCTTCGGCCGGTTCTTCCTCGGGTGGGTTTTGCGCGAGCATGCTTAGGGCGATTGCGTTCGCGATTTGCTGGAAACCGAAGGGCAAAGCGGTTGGAGTGGCCTGCACGCGTCCATTGGTGGTCGGTTTGGACGTTCCGCTCGGCAAGGGCGTTGCATTCCCATCGCGGCGACCATTGTGATTTGGAGGAGTTCCGCCATTACCGTTCCCGTTCGGATCAGGCGGTTTTACTTCCTCGATGCCAAATGTCGGCTGAATTTTGTCCCTTCCCAAATCGTCGGTGACGAAGTCCCAATCGGGATGATTCTGTTGGATCCAGCGGGTGGTCGCTTCCGGGCTGAGACCTGGCGGGGGCACGAATGATTTCCGCACCACCTTTGTCTCTTTCTCACTGGGCTTGTCGACATGTTCGCGTATGAGTTTGCGAATTTCATCAAAGCGGGATTCGTCCGGATAGCGGATGACGAGTGTGTCATCGGTGAGATCTTCGACCTTGGGCAGTTCGTCGGAAGGCTCCCAATCCTTTTCCAATATCTCCTCGAGGTCCCATTGGGCGTCCGAGGCGTCGGCATGTTCCAGCTTGTGATAGAATTTCGGGACATATACTTTTTCCGTGCTTCGAGCCAGCACCTTGTCGGATTCGAACTGCTTCACGAGACCGTCGATTTCTTTGAGCTTGGACGGCGTGGTGGCCGCCAGGAGCGTGTCGCTGATGAGGTCGGCGTGCAGGTACGTGTCCGCGCTGGCGTGCGTGCGCGTAGTGGCGAACTCCTCGTCGTCGTCCGGCTCCGTGGCCTTGCTGCCTGCGGCGGTTCCGCGCTTGGGTGCGCCACCGCCGGCGGCCTGTCGCCCTGATGGGGCGGACTCGACTACGCTGACGATTAAATCGAAGAGCATGTCGAGGTCAGTGTTCTCGATTTCGTAGAGCTTGATGCTGCGGCCGCCGGTGGACATCGCATCAAGTTGGTGAATCCAGTCCTCGGCCTGCTCGACATCATCGCGGGTGCCGCGGAGCAGGACCTCTGCGCCGCCGGGGGCTTCCATGACGACGAGGCCGTCACCGCCCAGGCTTTCCAGCGGGGAAGCTGCCGCGGTGGGTGTCGCAGTGGGCGCGCCGGCGGTCTTGGGCGTCGCGGGACGTCTGGCGCCGCCGGCGGGTTTGCCGATCATTTCCTTGACGGCCTTGACCATTTCCGCGGGCGTTGCGTTCACCAGCGCGACATTCTTCATGATGACATTTTTCTTGGTGGCGGGCACGTCGAACTGAGCGATGAGCCGCTTGGCCTCGTCCACGATTCGCTGCGGCGCGGCGATGACGATGCGTTCGTTGTGCGCGTCCGGGCCGATATGGTATTTTTCGCCGCCACCGCCGCCTTGTTGAAGTTTCCTGGCACGGTTGGGGCGCGGCACGGTGGTTGGCGTAGTGCTTTCGGCCGGAGCCTCGATGACCTCGCCGGACTCGACCAGGCCGCGGATTTTCATGTCCAGCAGCGGGCGGATTTCCTCCACCAGCACCGACGGCTCGGCATGCTCGACTTTAACGAACTCGACGATCGAGGCTTCCAATTTGTTTTCGACGCGGAGCACGTTGAGCAGCTTTTCAATCTCCGCAAATTCGGACGGGTCCGCCATCACCACGAGGCGGTTGGAGGCCGGTTGCGGAATGAAGCGCGGACCGTCGCCAGCACCGCCTGCTGCACCCTTGAGACCGCGGCCGCCGGTAGGACTTCCGCCCGCGAAAACGGAAATCAACGTTTCGGAAATTCCGATGATGTCCGAGTTGGGCGGGAAGTCGGCGTAGACGCGCATGTCCGATTCGGTGGGGACCACGTCAAACTCGGCGATGACCGCGGCGACCTGGTCGAGTACGTATGGCGTCGCCTTTACGATGAGCTTGCTGCCAACCTGCGTGATGGTCATTTCGTTGGAGACCGAAATGTCGGAGCTTGGCGCAGATGCGGCGGGCTTCGCTCCGCCTTCTCCGGCAGCCGCAGGCGATGCAATGCTGCGAGGCCGGCGACGAGAGCTTCCTCCGCTGCTTCGCCCTTCAGAGGAACCCGTGCCCACCAAGGATTCGATGATCATTTTGATGTCCGCAGGATCGGCATGCTTGATGACAAACGTCCGGTGCTCAAGTTCGGAAGGCTTGTCGATTTCGGCCAGGATCGACTCGATGATCTGCACATCGGTGGGGGAAGCGCCGACCAGCAGGATCGACCCGTCCACCGCAATGGTGCGGACGTCCTGGTTGACCGGCGTGTTGGGCATGAGCTCGCCGAGCTTGCTTACGGCCACGGTCGATTCGAGGTGCCTGAGATTCACGCGGGTGAAGAGTTCTTTTTGGTTTTCAGGCTGATCGAGCTTTGCGATGATTTCCTGATAGCGGGCGAAATCGTCGGCGTTGCAGAGAATATAGAGCTTCTTTTGCGGATCGTCGGGGGTGAATTTGGAAGCGGCTTGCGTCGACTTGATGCGCCGCGTCTTGGGCTTTTGTCCGGCGTCCGCGGGGGCCGCGGTCTGCGGCGTGGCCCCGTCCAATTGCCGCAGCATGTCGGCCACAAACGAAGGCTGCTGATAGACCAGACGGACGATGTGCAGCGAGGGGGCGCTGCCGGCGACGTCCAGCGCAGCGATCAGAGACTTCACTTTCTCCAGGTCGTTCTCGCTGCCGCTGTACCAGATGGAACTGCCCGACGGATCGGGGACAAGTTGGAATTCTTCCGGAGCTGCGCCCGCGCCTTTTGGTCCTGCGCCAGCGCCGCCGCCGAGAACCTGCGTCACGGTGGATACGACTTCGGATGCGTCGGCAACTTCAAGCTGAATGCGCAGCGGGCCAATAATCGATTTGACGTCGAACAACGCGACCAACTCTCGAACCCGGTTTACTCCGGCTTCATCGGCCATGACCAGGATGGCGTTTTGCGTAGGGTGCGGGAGGAGCGTGATGGAATCGGCCGAGACGGGCACGGCTGCGCTGGCGCCGCCGCCGGCAGGCTTCTTGTTGCGGCGCGGAGAGGGCGGAGT
>JBKJYI010000147.1:0-3643 GCA_046715855.1 Phycisphaerae bacterium | reverse complement strand
GCCTTCGACGATCGTAATGTGGCGATTGGTCGCGAGGAGTTCCTGGACGGCGTTGGGATAGGCATCGCGGTCGCATTGAGCGCGCGGGGCCCAGACGGCAGGTCCCTTACTGCGGTTGAGCATGCGGAATTGGATGCCGGCGCGGTCGGTGGCCAAGCCCATAATGCCGCCCAAGGCGTCGATCTCGCGAACCATCTGGCCCTTGCCGAGTCCGCCGATGGCCGGGTTGCACGACATCCGCCCGATGGCATCGGCCTGCATGGTAATAAGCGCGACGCGCGCCCCCATCCGCCCCGCCGCCCATGCGGCCTCGGCCCCGGCATGGCCGCCACCGACTACAATGATGTCAAAGTATTGCGACATTGCGAATTCCGAAGTCGTACACATCAATAGCTGCCAATCCGGCGCTTCTTGATTATACTGCAAATACGCCATGACTCTAAGCGACGACTCAAATACGCATCCTATGTTTGGTGAATTAGCCTCGCGGCTCATCTCAGGTGTTTTGAAGCTGCCCGGGTTTGATCGTTTCTGGCTAACCGAAATTGATCACTGGTTTGGGCCACGGTGGGTCGGCTTCGAAGGCAAAATATTTGGTGCAGCAGGCGTGCGTTCAAGAGTTCGCAACGACTCGGTTCGACTTGTATTGCCGCCCTTTCATCCGCATCGAGTAGTCGTCACAAGGAAATCTGAGAAATCCGCCAACCGACTCTGGCGCGAAGTGACTCCGGAAAGGATACATGAAAGCCGGACAAGTGAATCCAACACGCGACGTGTCATCTTGAACACTGTGGGTCATGGCGTGTTTGCATGGATTTCACAAAACTCGATGGATTCAAAAAAGGGCGCAGTCATGTTTTATTTCATCCAAGAACATGGCGACTCAGCTTGGTACCTGGGATTTAGCCAAAAGGGATCGGAGTGGACCATAAGCAAAATGGTAGGAATTAGTAGGCCGGAATTGGACTACTTGCTATCGGCGGATCGATGGTCGCGAGATCGGGAGATCGCAGCGGCATGGTTTATCATCGACGATCGCGTCTGAGTCGACGTTTGTGGCCGCGCGCTTCACCCGTTTACCCACTTCTCGCTTCTATCGACGGTCACGACATCCCGCCTTCGCACGCTTCAATCCAGAGTAACGGTTTGGCATGAATCCCGAGACTGAGCTATCCTTGTGAAACCCCTCGCAGACCGAGGCGTTTATCAAGAGTCTGATTCATGAGTGCACGAAGCAATAGCGCCAAAGACCATCCAAAGCAGCGGAAGGCATCGGCCGTTTGGGTAGGGTCGAAGAAGCCGGTGTTTGTTTTTGTGGGCGTGTTTGTTTTGCTCATGGGGATTTTCTACGCGATCACGTTCATACCTGTCATGCAACGCAAGGTTTTGCCCGGCTTGCTGGAATTGAATACGCGTGCATCGGCAGTAGTGCTGAACATTTTTGGCGAGGGGGCCGAGGCGGTGGATACGACCCTTCGTTCCCGTCGCTACTCGGTCAACATCGCCCACGGGTGCGACGCGATTGAGCCGATCGCGCTCTTTATTGCGGCGGTGCTGGCGTTTCCGGCGCCGCTGCGGACCAAGTGGCCAGGGTTGCTGGCGGGCGTGCTGGCGCTGAGCGTGCTCAATCTGGTGCGAATTATTTCGCTGTTTTACGTTGGAATTCACTGGCAGTCGGCTTTTGAAATTATGCACGAGGACGTGTGGCAGCCGGCGTTTATCGTTTTTTCGCTTTTTTTCTGGGTGGTGTGGGCCTTGTGGGCGACCAAGCCGCCGGCGCGGCGGGAGCCTGATCCAAGTTCCTCCCCCCCTTCCACTACGCCGCCGCCCAGGCCGATGGGTTCGCGAGACGCGCATGCCCCCGCGTAGAGCCCTCTTGCTTTTTTTCGTGCTTGTCGGCGTCGTGTATGCCCTGCTTTTGACTCCCTGGCCAGGCGTGCTATCCGGCTATCGCGGAGCGATTGCGGGAGTTTCGAACATCTTTCTTGGGCAACTTGGCGATGGTCGGATGCGCTATGAAGTCATGGAATCGCCGACCCTCGACAAAGATACAACAGTCCACGTTCAGAATATCGCTACGGGCTCTCGGGCACGGATGAGTGTCAATGCGCGGCGTACGTACCTTTCGATGGCGTTTGCCGTCTCGCTTATTCTAGCCGCGCCGATTCCGTGGCGGAGAAAAGCGATTTCGCTGGGGCTCGGAGTGGTGCTGATGATTTGCTGGATCCAGTTCGGAATCTGGCTGAAAGTTGCGCACATGCTCAGCGAACCGAAGTTCGGGGCATTGGCACTGGGCGAAGGGACGAGGAAGTTCATGTTGATGGTCACAAAGTGGACGATGTCACCAGTGGTGCCTTACATTGTAGCGTTGCTGATTTTCGTGCTAGTGTCCGTGCGACGGGAAGATCTGATCCGCCTTAGCGCAACCTCCCGGGAACCTCGGTCAAAAGCCGCCGCATGATGGATTTGCATCGAAAGCGATTGGCGTGCGATAACACTTCCATCGCAGTCGTGGCCGGTAGCCCTTCAACAAACGAGCTGGCTGCGCGGCTGGCAGAATCGCTCCGCCTCCCCCTCATTCCCGCCGACGATCCATCTGGCTTTGAGCTGCTGTTGGAAGCTCGTGTTAACGGTCTGGCGCTCGTGCCGACGGATCGCAAACTCGGAAAAGGAATTCGAATTGATTTCGCACCGACTCCTGGTGCGTACAAAAAGCTCACGGTTGGATCGAGCCGGCAACCACTGGCGAAAGCCGTCGGACTTCGACTTGGCAATCGGACTGTCATCGACGCGACAGCCGGGTTAGGGCGCGATGCGTTTCATCTCGCCTGTCTCGGCTGCCGAGTGCTTGCGGTCGAACGCTCACCCGTTCTCGCCGCACTGATGGATGACGCCCTGTGTCGGGCATTGCGTACCAATGATCCAAAATTAAACGCGATCATCGAGCGCATCGAGGTAATCTCTGGCGATTCGCGGTCGGCGCTGAAGACGCTGGCGGCTGAGAACAGGCCCGACGTGATCTATCTTGATCCGATGTATACGCCGCGGGAATCATCGGCTCTGGCGAAAAAGGAAATGCGAGTTCTGCGAATGCTGGTGGGCGGCGACGAGGATGCCGGTGAGCTTCTTCGAATTGCGCAAGACGCGGCAAAAAAGCGCGTTGTAGTCAAACGCCATCTTCGCGCCCCGCCGCTGGCGGACGACGTCTCCGTGAGTTATCCCGGCCGCGCGGTGCGCTATGATGTCTATTCGACGCGGCGAGCTATCGGCGGGTGGCATGGTTAAGCGGAGCGCCGGCATGCATTCGCCCGCGCCGGATGGCATGGTCTGGCGAAGCACCGCCATGCACTCGCTTTCTTGCCGGCGCCCGGTGAGGCGGGGCTTGGGCATGCCACCCGGCCTTGCTGTCCGCTTCCTTTCCGGGCGCCGCTGGATTTAGCGGGCCGCGGGTTCGGGCTCCAGCTCGTAATCAAGTTCCAAGGCCGCGTCGCGATCGGAGACGCGAAAGATTCCGAGGCTATAGTCCGTGCCCGGGATGCTGGTGGCATAGACATACTCGATGTTGATGTTGGCGGCGGCCAGGACGCGGGCGATGTGCCCGAATCCGCCCTGCGTGTTGGGAATGGGGATGGTGATGACCGGC
>JBKJYI010000146.1:0-17581 GCA_046715855.1 Phycisphaerae bacterium | reverse complement strand
CGCATGCTTGATGAGCTTTTCGGCCTCATCGAGCTTGATGCCGCGGTCGATCCAGGAGTAGGCGATATCGTTGCTGAGAGATTCCGTGCTGGTACGAAGGGGCAATGCCGATTGGAGAACGGCCACCGCTTCATCCTCGCGACCCTGGAGGCGGAAGAGGTTGGCTTGGCGTCCAAGCAATTCAGGAACCGGGCCCGAGCCGGCGCCGGCTTGAGTCATTTCGTCGAGTAGCTCCTGGGCCTCCCGGAACCGTTTGGCGCTGCCCAAGGCACTAATGCGGGCCATGCGCAGGTCTTCCATCCGGTCGTGCAGCTTGTCGGGCGAATAGGGTTCGTTAGGCAGGCGGACTCGGCGCTCGTCGGCCAATTGGTCCGGCGGGGGAAGGCGGGACGGATCGCCTCCAACACGAACAATCGCCATGACTTCATCGGCGAGTTCCTCGAGCAATTGGGCGCACTCATCGCTGCGGCCGGCGGCGGCGAGAATAGAAACCTGCATGTTCTGGAAGAGTTCACGGCGCGGCGTCTTGAGCAGCCAGGTGTTGATGAGGTCGATGGCTTCGTCGATGCGGTCTGCGCGGGAGATAACCTGGGCCAGGGCCAGAACGAGACGATCATTTTGCGGTTCTTCGGCGAACCATTGGACGAGATATTGCTCGGCGCGGGTATGCTGCCCGATTTGCGTCAGGGTGTCGAGCAGGCGATCGCGCACCGCCTTGTTCTCGGATGCGAACTCGTAAAGCGACTGATACGTGCGGGCCGCGTCTTCGTATTTTCGTTGGCGCACATATTCAAGCGCAAGGCGCTGCGTCCATTCGCCCCCCTTGGCATCGCCGACCGCCCAGGCTTCCATGCGGGCGATGGCTTCGTCGCGGCGGCCGGATTCGCGAAGGGCTTCGACAAGCGCCTCGCGATATTCCGTGCGGCGCGCCGGATCCAGATCGGCCCGGGCTTCCTGCTGGGCTGCAAGGCTGATGGCCTTGTCGAACTGTTCGAGAAGCGTGTACATGCCCACAAGCATGCGGCGCCAGACGTGACGATTCGGGCGGCAGCGAAGCAATTCCTCAAGCCCCTGGGCCACTTTCTCGAAGCGAAGCTGGTGCTGATCGGCGCGCAATACTCCGAGCATGGATTCTTCGTCATCGGGGTCGAGGGCGACGGCTTTGGCGTAATATTCTCGCGCTTTGTCCGGTTCTGTGTCTTCGTAGGTTTCGGCGAGAGCGGCCAGGGCAGGGGCATCGGGACTTCCCGCTTCAATGGCTTCGAGCAGAATGCGGCGGCGTTCTTCGGGATTCTTGCGAAGCGATTCATCGAGGAGGATTCGAGCGCGGGCCCTGGTCGTTGCGCTTTGCGAAGTTTTTTCGAGCTGAAGATATTCCTGCCTCCATCCCTCCACCTTGCCTTCGGCCAGCAAGGCCAAGGCCAGCAGTTCGCGCGCAGGCTCGTGCGTTTGTCGCAAATCGAGCAGAGCCCGAAGTTGCCGCTGGGCCTGAAGCCCCTTGTTGGCACGAAGATAGACGTTGGCGAGGGCGTACATAGAGCGGACATCGGCACGATCGATTTGCGTGGCGGCGCGGTAATGCAGTTCAGCCCGGTCCGGGTCGTCGAGCCGATCGTAAAGGAGACCAAGGACGCGCTCGAGTCGGGCGTCTTCGGGCGAATCGGAGTCGGCGCGGGCGGCGACTTGCTTGGCGCCTTCGAGATCGCATTTGCGTACCAGCAACTCGCCGAGGGCGGCGCGGGCTGGAATAAGCTTGGGATCGATGGCGAGCGACTGGCGCAAAATTCGCTCCGCGTCGTCCAGGCGCTGCGCGTCTACCGCGGCCCGCCCAATCAGATACAGAAGAAATTGATCGGGCGGTGCGGTGGCAGCGGAAGCGATAATCGCTTCGACGGCGTCGGGTGCGGTCCGAAGCGCTTCGAGAATCGATTCGACTTCTTTCTCGCTTGAAGGGTCGGCCTTTAATTTTGCGGCAGAGAGTTGCAGCGCTTCATTCCAGCGCTTGGTGCGAACCAGGAGGTCGAGCTGAGTCTGGCGAATCGCGGTATTGTCGGGATGTCGCCCAAGAAAATCGGTCAACACCGCATGAGCCTCTTCGGCTCGGTCGGAATCCAATAGAGCCTTGGCCAGCCGATTGGCGATGTTGGCGGAATCCGGATGAGCTTTGGACCTGCCCCGGAGGTCCTCGACGATCAGGCCGGTTTGGCCGGCCTTCCGGCGAATTTCGGCCAGCAAATCCAGCACTTTTTCATCGTCGGTCTCAAGGCCGGCAAGCGCGGCGCCCGCCTGCTCGGGGCGATTGGCCAACAAGAGCATATTGGCGTACCGGACTTGCAGCGCGACATCGCCAGCAGCTTTTTCGACAATCGGTCGCAGTACGATCGCGGCATCCTCGTAGCGGCCTAGTTTTTCGAGCATGTCGGCCTTGGATTGCTCCATGGAGCCGCGGCGCGTGGCCAGCAGCGAAGCCAATTCACCCTTGGGGGACGGCGTTAATTTTGCGGAGACGCGGCCGAACGCCTCGTATTGCTCGATGGCCGCGGAGAGATAGCCCTCGGCCGAGAGCATTTCGGCGAGATGAAAGTGCACGAGGGCGGCGACCTCCGCATCTTGGCCGAACTCTGTACACAGAGTCGCGGTGCGCAGCTCTTTCATGGCACCGGGCCGATCCCCCCCCGCCGCCAGGCAGCGCCCCAAAATATAGTGACCAACGACCGATTGAGGATTTCCATCGATGGTGAGTGCGGCGCTTTTCCTGGCCCGCTCGAGATTGCCGGCCTGCCAGTGGAGCATGGCCAGATGAGCGTGGATTTCCGAATGACTGGGGGCGTAACGCAGAGCACGTTCGAGCTCCAAAGCGGCCTCCGTGTATCGCTGCTCAGCGATCAACTTGCGCGAGGCGGAGATGGGCTCGGCGGCCCGATCAGGCAAAGGGGCAAGATCGGAAGGCGTTTTCGGCTTTTCGATTTTGGGTTCGATTTGAGCGAGGGTTAAAAACGCACGCGATCGATCGAGCTCGGCGGGCGGCTTTGGCACACCCGAGCTTGACGGTTTGGCGGCGTCCGATTTCGGGACGGGAGGGGCGGCCGACGTTACGACCGGCACCAGAACCAAGCTCAGGTTTAAGAAAAAAGACACACGATTGGAAGCGATACGACCACACATAGGACTCTCTTGCATGCTACATCCTCAGGTTTTTTTGGCGGGTTCGCGTTTGCGGCTCTTGGTTGGACTCGATTTTTTTCTGGCCCCAGACTTGGCGCTTCCCGAAGCTTTTGCATCGCCCAGCGAACCAACGGCGAGGCTGAAGGCCTTGGCATCCGCAGCGGGAACGTTTCGCTCGAGAAAAGCCTGGATCTCGGACCGGGTCGCGGCAGGATGGACCAGATCGGCTTCGCGAAGAGTCTTCAGCACCTGGTTCCACACCGGAATCGCGTGACCGCCGAAACTCCATAGTACAACGTAGGCGACGGCGTACTCGTCCACGCCCTTGAGCGTCTCGAGATATTGGCGGGCCTCGCGGCGGCCCAGGGATTTGAGCCGTTCGAGCGAAACCTTGTTTTCGCGGCCATAAATGGCGTGGAGAGCGTCGAGGAGGTTCTGGCACCGTCGCAGCGAATCGGCGCTGGTATCACCGAGCAACGCGGCGACTTCGTTGACATTGGAAACGCGGATTTCATTCCAATCGACCACCAGACCCAAGGCCTTGTTGAGCTGGCGTTCGGCGCGATCGGGTCCGTTGTCGCTGCCCAGAATTCCCAAGGCCAGGCAGCGGATGGGGTCGCGAGGCTCGGGAATGTCGGCCTCGCTGATCGAATGCTTTAACTTCGCATACGCTTTCTTGAGGCGATCGGCGTAGCGCGTGCCTTCTTTCATTCCATGTCCTCCTCGGGCTGCTCCTGGAAGGTTGCGTCTGGCGCCGATTCGTCGTGCTGGTTCGATGCAGCCTGCTCAGGAGTCGGTTTTTCCGCCTCGTACAGGTGCGGCTCACGCTGGCGGTTTTCATCGAGAAGGAGCATGGTCTCGCGGACTTTCTTGGCCACCTCGTCGAGTTCGAAACGCAGCTCGGGGCTTTGACGCATATCGATTTGCTGGGCGACCAGGTGCTGGATGAAACCGCGCGCGTGCTGGAGGGCGGCCAGAGAGCGGCGCTCGACGGCCTCGTCCCCCACTACCGTAAAAAAAACGGTGGCGATGGTGAGGTCGCCGCTGACGGTGACGCGGCTCACCGTGGTGAGCGGCGCGAGGCGCGGATCGTTAATCTTTCGGGTGATCGCTTCGCTGACTATTTCGCGAATTGCGCCGGCCACCCGTTCTTTCCGAAATCGCATTGGCCTACCCCATTGATGCCAAAAGAGGTCACCTGCTTAAAAAGTTTCGCACTCATAATCGAGCAGCGACAA
Source organism: Phycisphaerae bacterium (assembly GCA_046715855.1). Classification (GTDB taxonomy): domain Bacteria; phylum Planctomycetota; class Phycisphaerae; order UBA1845; family UBA1845; genus CAZAMB01. The sequence goes on along the minus strand of JBKJYI010000146.1, from coordinate 13,178 downwards.
GCCGGCTGACTTTCTCAGGGCGTCCACAATCTGATCGAGCACGGACTGAATGCCCCGGGCACTGTTGCCCACCACGGCGAATCCCATCTTGCAGCGCTTGGGCGAGTCGCCGTAACCCACCTCGCTGACCGAAACATTGAATTTATTTTTGATCCGCTCCCGGGCGCTGAGAATCACCTGCCGCTTGTCCTTGAGCGTGCGGGCGTCGTAAATGGCAAGGTCGGCGGTCATCACACCCACAATCACGGTTGCGCCTCGCGGATCACCCGCGTGGTAAACGATCCATCGCAAATATCGATTTTGAACACGCGGACCTTTCCGTCTTTGGTTGCATAGGGAACCATCCCCGCGCGAGACAGCACGTCCATGATGGTCTGCTGATCGGCGGCCGGCACGTCGTAAAAATTGAGCTCGGCCCGGACCTGCTTTTCATCGAAACCGTAGCGCTTCGCCGGCGGAATGTATCCGTAAAGCAGCGGGTCGATGGAGAATGCCTTATCAGAACCTTTTCCAAGCCTGGGAAGGAACATGGCCCGCACGCCTTTTGACCGGCCTTGCGTAACCTGCACGTTGCGGTACTGCCGCACGAAATAGGTCTGTTCGCCGTCGTCCGCCACAAACGTATTATTCGCCTCATCGGGGATGAAGTAGTCCTCTTGCAATTGTTTACGCTGGGCGTCCGAAGCGCGGGCCAAAGTTCGCCGGAACGTCAGGTAATCGTTGTACGCTGGCAGGGATGGATCGTTCAGGCCGGGATCGTTCCACGGGAGAGCCACTTCCACAACGTAGCTCCCGTCCGGCATTCGCGGAAACGTGCCGTCGGTGCGGAGCGGGTGCGCTCCGGACAGGTGTGCGATTCGGCCGGTCCGGGGGGCCTTGGATTCCTCCATGGCGAAGGCTTGGGCGCCGGTGGGCACCGAAGCGACATACAAACCGGTGAGCGAGCGATTGCGCAGGAGTCCACGATCCGACTCGCGGCTCGCTTTGTTCGGGTCGTCTTTGGGCTCAACAGCCGAGGCATCAACGACTCCGCCGCCGGCGAGGCGACGGGCCTTTTCCTCCGGATCAAAGAGAGGGATCACCCATTTGTTGCCCACGTAGATGGCGATGATGAGGAGCAGTGCGAAATAACAGAGGCGAAAAACGATGGCGAACGCACTGGCTTCCTCGTCCTTGGACTTGGACTTGACCTTGGCCGCCTTGGGCTTTCGCTTCCACCGGCGCGGGCGGGATTCCTCCTGACCCTGGGCGGGAAGTTCGTTGAAGAGGTAATCGAGGTTGCCGGCGGCGGGGTCGGGGACGGCGACGGTTTTTCCGCAGTAGGAGCAGCGCACGGCCCCTCCCGCGTCCTCGTCCCGGGCGCGAACTGTGTGCCCACAATTCGCTTTAAATTCGATCATGAGTATGCAAGTGCATGAAAGGGCGAAATTTTTACGGTGCCACGGGGCGACCCACGCGGGGAGAAAGCCGCGCGAAGCCCCACTCTTTTGGCCACTCGACCATTGCCCTCCCGCCGGTACGGACTACAACGTTCGGGCGATCTTGATGACCTCGTAGCTCTCGATCACGTCTCCTGTGTGCACGTCGTCAAAACCTTCAAGCCGGATGCCGCATTCCATGCCCGATCGGACCTCGCGCACGTCGTCCTTGATATGCCGCAGCGACGCGATCTTGGTGCCGTCGCGGACCACCCTGCCGTCGCGGATGATCTTCACCAGGTGGCCACGTTCGAGCGGGCCCTGGGTGATCAGGCAGCCGGCGACCGCGCCGAGCTTGCTGATGCGGAAGACCTGGCGAACCTGGGCAATGGCCCGGGACTCGATGCGCTCTTCGGGCGTAAGCATGCCGGAGAGGGCCTTGCGAATTTCGTCAACCACGTCGTAGATGACCCGGTAGGGCCGGACATCCACGCCGTGCTTTTCCGCCATGCGCCGGGCGCCTGCGGACACCTCCACTCGGAAGGCGACGATGATGCCTTCGCAGGCTGCGGCCAGGAGAATGTCGCTGTCGTTGACGGCGCCGACTGCCGCGTGGCGAATGGTCAACGTGACTTCGTCGGAGGGCATTTCGGCCAGGGACTGTCGAAGGGCGGCGAGACTGCCGTCCACGTCGGCCTTGAGAATGACGTTGAGTTCGGGCAGGTCCTCGGTGCCCTTGCGCTTGAACATTTCTTCGAGGGTCTTGAGCTTGCGGGTCGAGAGCCGGCCGGTCTCGGTACGCAGCCGCTTGGTGTCGGAGGCGATGGTCTTGGCCCGCTGCATGCTTTCGACGCAGTAGAGCGTGTCGCCGGCGACGGGGACGTCATCGAGGCCCCACACTTCGACGGGGATTCCCGGCGGGGCGGCATCGACGCGGTGGCCGCGGTCGTCCACCAGGGCGCGAATCTTTCCGAAGGCGTTGCCGCAGACGACGAAGTCGCCCACGCGGAGAGTTCCCTCCTGCACGAGAAGGCGCACGATGGGTCCCACGCCGGGACGCATGGCCGCCTCGACCACGGCGCCCATGCCCGGCAACGTTGGATCAGCTTTGAATTCCAAAAGACTATTGAGGTCGGCGAGGTGCTCGACCAATTCCTGGATGCCTTGCCCCGTCGTTGTCGAGGTGGGAATAACGTCCACTTCGCCGCCCCACTCGCTGGGGTTGAGCCCGTTCTCGGCCAATTGTCCAAAAATGCGAAGCTTGTTCTGGTCTCCCAGATCGATCTTGTTCAATGCCACCACGATGGGCACCTTGGCCGCCTGAGCGTGGCGAATGGCCTCGACCGTCTGCGGCATGACCCCGTCGTCGGCAGCAACCACCAGCACAACAACGTCCGTCATTTGAGCGCCGCGAGCGCGCATGGCCGCGAAGGCTTCATGACCGGGCGTGTCCAGGAACGTAACCGGGCCGCGCGGGGTCTCAATGTGATAGGAGCCGATATGCTGGGTGATTCCGCCGTCTTCGGCGTCGGCCACACTGGTTTTGCGGATGGCGTCGAGCAGGCTGGTCTTGCCGTGATCGACGTGCCCGAGCATCGCAACCACCGGTGGACGCAAAATCAACTGGGTGCGTTCGCGCTTGGCGAATTCATCCTTCAATTCATCGAGTGACGTTCGTGCGGGAACGACTTCGAGCTCGATGCCGAAGTGCATGGTGAGTAGCTGGGCCAGCTCGGGCGGCAGCACCATGTTGACGTTGGCCATGGTTCCGTGCTCGTCGCGCAGCACCTTGAATAATTGAATGAAGTTCAGACCGGTAGCCGCGCAAAGCTCCTTGATGCGAATTGGCTCATGGACTACGGCCTTGGTCTTGGCGGCGGCGTGCATCGCCGGCTGAGTCGAACCGGGTCCCGACGCCTTACGTCGGTGAATGCGGCGGCCTGTGGCGCCCTCGACTCGTTCGCGGCGTTCGATCAAATCTCGGTCGCGCCACTCGGACAATTTCTCGCCGCTGTCAGCAGCACGTCCCGCGGAGCGGCGGGTATCGAATCGACCCTTGCGCTTGGGGGCTTCTTTGTCACCGGGTTTTCCAGGCAGCGGCGGTGGGCCAAGCGGCGCCTCGCCCACGCGACCCATCGTCGGCGCAGTGCGCCTCCGGGGCGGTGCGTCGTAATCCGGGGCGGAATAGCGCACCACGCGCGGGCCGGTGAGCTTGGCGGCGGCGGGCACATTCTGCGGGCCTGCCGGTGCAAAGGGTTTTCGCGCCGTCTGGGCATCCGCCGTTTGGTCCTCGGCCGCAGGAGCAGTTGGTGCTGGAGGCTCTGGACGAGTCGAGGGCGGACTCAGTGGAGCGGCCGGAGGCTCTTTTGTGACGCTTCGCGGGCGAGGAGCGTCCGGAACTCGAGTCTCATGGATTGAAGTGGTAGTCGTTGGAGGAGCGGTCACGGCCTGAGCGGATTCCGCAACCAAAGTTGGTGCACCCGCTGGTTCATCGGCATCGGGACCTTCATCGTCGGCAAAGTCAGGGGCATCGAGAACTTCCGTGCCGACCGCGCCGTCTCCTTGAGCGGATGCGGAGTCGTCGGCCTCGTCGGAAGCCCCGTGTGCAAGTTGCTTCTTGGCGATCCGCACCTTGGTGAGATCGATGGGCTCGGAAGTCTCCAGCGTCGTCGAGTGCTGCCCCTCGCTGAACCACTCTCGAATGGTGGCGTGCAGACCGGCACTGAGCGTTGACATGTGGTTCTTCACAGAGTCAATGCCCTCGGCCTTGCACTTGTCGATGATCGCCTTGCTCGAGACGTTGAGTTCTTTCGCGAGGATATGAACTCGCATTTTTTCTGCCAAACAGCACTCTCCTACAAACTCCCTCTCCCCGTCGAGAGAAGGTCGGGGTGAGGGTCAAACTCCTCCAACCACTACCTATTGGGCCGCTAGTGTCACAACTCCTTCGAACCTGCGGGTTCGGGGGTGCCATGCCCAAGCCCAGCCTTTCCGGGCGCCGGCATGCATTCCGATAGCGTGGCGGCGCTTCGCTTGGCCATGCCACCCGTCTTTTCAGTTGAGTTTGCCCACTAAGGCGCGGGCTCCTCGACCAGGCTCACCTTGGCCGGATCGCCCTGCTCTACTGTTTCTGTGTCCGTCTTGCGGGCGGCGCGCCACTCGGCGGCGAGCCCCGCGATCATTTTTTGTTCTTTCTTCAGTCGTTCGGCCTCGGTCATTTCGACGGGCTGGCCATCGAGACCGACCGCCTGACCATCACTGCCCGCAGCTGCAAGGCGTGCGGCATTTTCGGCAGCAGCGGCCTTGGCCGCTGCTTTGGCGGCCTCAGCCTCGGCAGCCAGGCGCGGAGCAGCCTCGGTCGCTACTTCAACGAGCTTCGCGGCCAGTTCCTGAGTCAACCCCAGCTCGGTCACCAGAGTTTCGGTACCCACGTCGGGCAGATCACCCAGCGAAACGATGCCGATCGCCAGGAGCTTGTCGAGCAGAACGTCCTCGACCCCCTCAATCTGCTTGAGGATCTTCTCCATGTCGTCGATGTTCTTGTCGTATTCGGCGGGCGTAAGAATATCGATGTCCCAACCCGTCAGCCGGGCGGCCAGCCGAACATTTTGTCCGCGTTTGCCGATTGCCAGCGAAAGCTGATCCTCAGCCACGATCACCGTCGCGCGGCCAAGCTCAAAGCACAAAAACGTCTCTTTGACTTCGGCGGGCTTCAGCGCATTCGAAATCAACACCTGCGACGATTCATTCCACCGGACGATATCGATCTTTTCGCCGCCTAGTTCATCGACAATGTTGCGAATGCGGCTGCCGCGGACGCCTACGCATGCACCAACCGCGTCCACCTTGGAGTCGATCGAAGAAACGGCGATCTTGGTGCGATAGCCCGCCTCACGAGCCAGAGCGCGGACTTCGATGATACGCTCCGAAACTTCCGGCACTTCCAACTCGAAAAGGCGGCGGATGTAGTCCGGATGCGTCTGCGTAAGCACGATGCGCACCTGGCTTTGCTCCTCCCGAACATCCAGAATCATCCCGCGCACCCGCTCGCCCGCCTGGTGCGCCTGGCCTGGAATCTGCTCGCTGCGCGGCAAAAAGGCTTCGGTCCGACCGAGATTCACTACCAACCCGCCGCCTTCAAATCGTGTCACCGTCCCGGTCAGCACCTGACCTACCCGCTCTGAAAACTCTTCGAAGATGGCGTTTCGCTCGTCTTCGCGAATCTTCTGGATCATGACCTGCTTGGCCGTCTGCGCCGCGATGCGACCCAGGGACTTCATATCAATGGGGGTGCCCTGCACCAAGGCGGTCACGTCGCCGGTGAGCCGGTCGATCGCCACCTGCACGTCTTCGACTTCGTCGTACGCCTTGCGCGCCGCGGAAATCATGGCGGCCTCAAGGTCGAGAAAGACGCTTTCCTTCTCGATGTTCTTGTCTCGACTGATCGAGTCGATAAATCGAATCAGGTCGGTATTCATAGATCGAAGACCATTCAAAAAAAACGTGGGCGCAAATTTGCGATCCCACGCGGAAAACCGGCGATGCCAGCTTTTTACGGGCTGCGATTAGAGCATCAGGTTGCTCCGCTTCGCGCAGCCGGACCGCCCCAAACGGCGGTGCCGCAAGGTTCTGACCCGGTCACTTCGCACGGGTCCAACCACCACGTGAGCTTTTGGCGACTTTCGCCATGGGCTACTTTCGAAAAAGCGACCAAAACGGCAAATTAAGCCCTGCTAACTCCAGCCGGAAAGTGCCGTGGATCACGATTATAGGTACAATGATTACGCTGTCAACGAAACGTATCGGTCACGCGGTTACCGATACGCTACTGTCGGCATGGACGGGCTGGCTGCTGCCGACAGCGGTGCTTTAATGCGACAATCAGTCATTTTATTACTAGCCTCTTTGCTGGCCGAGCCCTCCGAGCAGCCTCCGGCGGTCGAAGTAACCCCCCCATCATTGAAAACGCAACTCGAAACCTATTTCCGCGCTCCCAAAGCGAACGACCGGGCCAAACTCGCCGCCCAGATCGCCGAAGGTCATCTACTAAAAGAAATCGTGGACGAGCTCCCCAGCCTCGAATTATGGCCCGCTCAGCAAAAAGGGTTCGAACAGCATCTTACTGGTGAATGGAAGATCGAGCTGCCATCGGGTCAGTCAGTGAATGCCTCGTTCACGCTTCCACGCGAATACGATCCCACCAAACCGGTGCCCCTTGTCGTCGAGTTCGCAACTCCCAATGAGGTTCCACCCTCCGAGCGGGCGACATCTATTGGTGCATGGGTCGTCTTAAAGTCTGTAGGGGCCTCTTTTCACCAACCGGTTAACGGTGCGGGAGATTTATCGGCCGCTCTGCGGGAAATAAGGCGGCGAGTTCGTGTCGATGTTGATCGAGTGTTTTTGTACGGCCAAAGAACAGGTGCCGATGCCGCTTGGGTGGCGGCTATGATGTATCCGCAGGAGTTCGCGTGCGTCATTGCTATTTCCGGCTACCCACGCCTCCCCTACCCGGAACAATCCTACGCTTTGCTTCTTCCAAATCTTCGCGGAACGCCGTTTCTTTCCATTTGGACGGACGATCCAACTGGGCAGGATTCCGTGTCAGTCGTGAATAAAGCAATCGCCGACTTCGCCCTCGCTGCGGGACTGCATTTTGAGTCGGCAACCCTGGCGCCGAACAAAAGCGGAAAGTCCTCGATTCCGTCTCGAGTTATTGAATCGGCAACTGCAAAGAAGCGGCTACCACAGGCGAGTGTTGGGAAGTGGTTCCGGTATTTGCCACAGGGAAACGCCGGGTGGCTGCGGGCCACGGACTTGGGCGGAGACATATGGAACGACGAACAAATTTCGATCGCCGTAACGGCTAAGGAAGACCGCGACGAGTTCGTCACCGAAACGCTGAAGGAAAAACTTTTCTTCATCAGCGGCAAGATCGAGGGTCAAACCATCACCGTCGAAACCAAGCGGATCGCGGCAATCGAACTGCGGCTCTCACCTGAACAGGTTGACCTAATGCAGCCCGTAATCCTGATCATCAATGGCCGGCAGCGGTTCGACGGGCTTCTCGAACCGTCGATCAAGGACCTGCTCGAATTGGCCTATGAAGACTGGGACTTTCAGCATCCTGTCTACGTCCGCAAGACATTCACAATCAACGCAAAACCTTGATCCGCATAACACGCGTGGTTATGCGGAGATTACGCAGATTTGCGCAGATTTGATTCAATCACCCCAAAATAATCTGTGAAAATCTGCGCAATCTGCGGATCAACTCGTCGAGAAATTGAACCGGCGGGATTGGCGGAAGAAGGCGAGCGGGTTTTCGTAGACCACTTTTTTAATCGCTGGTTCGGAGTGGCCTCGGGCGCGAAGCGTGCGAATAAAATCGGGAACGTTCATTGGGTTGCTGGGGCCCCAGTCGCCGGCGCTGTTGGCCATGATCCTGTCAGGACCGTACATCTCGATCATGTCCGCCGCGCGGTCAGGCGTGCATTTCGTAATTGGATAAAGGGTCATGCCGACCCAGAACCCGGCGTCGAGGGCCAGCTTGATGGTGTGCTCTTCGACGTGGTCGATGAGGACGCGCTGCGGCTTGACGCGGCGGACGGCCTTGAGCATGTCGATGATCATCCGCGTGCCTTTGTATTTGTCGGCGAGGTGCGGGGTGTGGACGAGGATGAGCTCGTCGGACTTCATGGCCAGTTCGACGTGTTCGAGGAAGATGGTCGCCTCGTTCTTGGTGTTCTTGTTGAGGCCGATCTCGCCGATACCCAGCACGCCAAGCCGGTCGAGGAACTGCGGAATGATTGAGATCACCTCGCGGGCCAGCGAGACGTTTTCGGCCTCCTTGGCGTTGATGCACAGCCAGGACATGTGATGGATGCCGTACTGGGCGGCGCGCTTCGGCTCGACATCAGTAAGCTGCCGAAAGTAGTCGGCGAAAGAGGCGGCCGATCCGCGATCAAACCCCGCCCAGAACGCCGGCTCGCTGACCGCCACGCAACCCGCGCGGGCCAGACGCACGTAGTCGTCGGTGATTCGCGAGACCATGTGAATGTGGGGGTCGATGTATTGCACGTTGTTAAGCGGCGAGTTTTTTAGCCCAGGGTTCGATGGCTTGCTCGAGTTCGTGGATGGAATCTGGAAGATGGCCCTTTCTAAAACGCTTCCACCAATTGACAACGGTCAGACCGATCACGCGTTTGTTATCCTGACGGACGCTAAGGATAAGACCGTCCGGAGTCTCTTCTCCCAAAGTCGGAGTGTTTCGCTCGGTAAGCAATCGGAAATAGAAAACGTCGTTGGCAATGTCATAGTGGCACCAGAGCATGCCATCGACCACCTTTTGTTTCTCAAATCGCGTAAAGAGGACCTGTCGCTCGATTTCAGGCCGATCGATAAAGGTATCCGTACCAAAAATCATACGCGACGCTCTTGTTTGCTTACCTACCGGAATGCTAACTGAAGAGCATTATTCCTGCAAGGTTTTTTCCCTGCTTGGTGAGGGGCATGTGAATTGTGATGGATGGAGCTCGTCCTGATGCACCGTGTTTGCGTCTAAACTTCCGCTTTGCGCTGATCGCAAATCCCCAACAAAATCCGCGCGCCTCGCATGTTGTCATTGGTAGATGGCGCGGGTGGTGCGCCACAGGAGTAAACTTGAGGCCATGATTTCGAGGTCTTCAAGATGCATACGCAACGGGATCGACAATCCCCGCCGAACGAAAACCTTCGCGTCGAAGCGTGCAGCTATCGCAAAGTCCACACGCGACGCCTTCGCGCGGCGGGTCGTAGCAACTATGCGTGAGAGAAAAATCAACACCGAGCCGCGCCCCTTCGCGCACGATGTCGGCCTTGCTCATGCGCAGCAACGGCGCGCGAATGTGAAAACCTCGGCCATCGACTCCCGCTTTCGTGGCCACATTGGCCAGCCGCTCGAACGCCTCGATAAACTCCGGTCGGCAATCGGGATACCCCGAATAATCCACCGCGTTGACGCCCAGAAAAATGTCGTGCGCCTCGCGCGTCTCCGCGAACGCCAGCGCCACCGAAAGAAAAATTGTATTCCGCGCCGGCACATACGTAACCGGGATGCCGCCGTCCGCGTTCTGACCGCCAACTTTGGTGCCAGCCTTTGGCACTGCCATCTCGCTGGTCAGCGCCGACCCCCCGAAAACCCGCAGGTCGAACTGCTGCACCACCTGCTCGGCCACTCCCAGCCACCCCGCAACGCAACGCGCCGCCGCAATTTCCTGGGCGTGTCTTTGCCCATAGTCAAAGGTCAGCGCGTAAACTGCGTAGTTTTGCTCCCGGGCAATCGCCGCCGTCACCGCCGAATCCAGCCCGCCCGATAAAAGCACGATTGCCCGTTTAATTGCCATCGGTGCTAACACCACCTGTAACACGGGCGCAATAAAAACCGCAACCCGGAACCGCCAACTTGTATAATACCCGGCCAGACGATACCGGCATCGAAGTCACCTGGTGTAACTGTGCTGTAAATAGGGTTTCGGGCCTGATCACCTGGTATTGTGAAACCGACCAGCACAAATTATTCTTCGGCCCCTTCCAGAGACCATCCGGCGAGCACGTCGCTTGCCGAACGAAATGGTTTAACCAATCCCCCTTATGGAGAGATACACATGAGAGCCGTAAGCCATTGGATGATCGCTGCTGCGATCCTTGCGTTCAGTGTTCAGGTCATTGCTCAGGACACCAAGAAGACCGATCCCGCCAAGCCGGCCGATCCTGCAAAGCCCGCAACCACTACCACCACCAAGACCACAACGACTGAAACCACCACGAGCACGGCGGCCATCGGCAAGCCCGCCCCTGACTTCACGCTCACCGACATCAACGGCAAGTCTGTCAAGCTCGCAGACTCGAAGGGCAAAATCACCGTTCTGGTATGGGGCAACGCGGAGTGCCCGGCGTTCAAACGCGTAGCCAACGGCAAGATCCTCGATAAAACCTTCACGGGCATCAAGGACAAGAACGTCGTTTGGTACACAATTGACTCCTCCGCCACCGCCACCGCTGACAATGCCAAGAAGTTCACCACGGATAACACGGTTCCAGGCACGTACCTGCTCGACCCGACTGGCGCGACCGGCAAGGCCTACGGCGCCAAGACCACCCCGCACGCGTTCGTGATCGACGCCAAGGGCAACCTCGCCTACATGGGCGCGATCGATGACGATCCCCAGGGCGGCAAGGAAAAGGTCCGCAACTACGTCTCCGAGGCCGTTGACGCCCTCGCCAAGGGTTCGACCGTCGCCACCGCGACGACTGATCCGTACGGCTGCTCGGTCAAGTACAAGAACTAATCTCGCTGAGAGATTAAGAAAACCCTCGTCAATAGGATCCGGCGGAGCGGCTCAAAGGCCCTTCGCCGGATTTCCTTTTGTGCAGGCTGGCTAGCCGCTTGGGTACTGGTCTGATTTGAATTTCTGGTGCCATGGCCTAGCGAAGCGCCGCCTTGGTCTTGGGATTCATGCCGGCGCCCGATGAGACTGGGCTTGGGCATGGCACCCAGCGTGCAATTCCTACCAGCACCGCCGCTTGCACAATTGGTAATGGCAATTGCAGGCAGTGCGTCTAGAATTCGAAACGTCGCTAAACCCAAGGGCAATCGCCAACTGCGTCGAGTAGAAACGACAATGACTACTTCCGATCCTGTACTCGATCCCGCCATCAGGAAGCGCGGCCCGGCAGCAGTTGCTCGCCCCGCTGACTATCTCCAGCTCATTCGTCCCGCGCAGTGGGTGAAAAACATTGTCGTCTTTGCCGGTCCCGCCGCGGGGCTCAAGCTTTTCACCGCCCACGGACTAAGCCGCACCCTGCTGACTTTCGCGGCCTTTTGCATGGCCGCCAGCGCCGGCTACATCATCAACGACATTCTCGACCGACAAGCCGATCGCAGCCATCCGACCAAGCGCTTTCGACCCATCGCGGCTGGCCGCATCACCGTTGGATCGGCCGCCGCCCTCGCGATTGTCTTGTGGACCGCAGCGATCAGCACCGCTGCATTCTTGCTGCCACGCGGTGTCACTCTCGTCCTTTGCTTGTATATCGTACTCACGCTGAGCTACTCGTCAGTGTTGAAGGAACGAGTCATTCTCGACGTCATTCTCATCGCCATGGGCTTTGTGCTTCGTGCGATGGCCGGTGCGCTGGCCGTTGACGTGCCCGCCTCCGAATGGCTCATCGTCTGCGTTTTTACCCTTTGCCTGTTCATGGGTTTCGGCAAGCGGCGCTGCGAAATCGCCATGATCGCCGACGCCGACGAAATTTTTCAACATCGCCGCACGCTGGTCCGCTACACGCCCGATCTGCTCAATCACCTCATCACCGTCTCGGCGGGCATCGCGGTCATCACCTTCCTGCTCTACACGCTGGACACCGGCGCGGCCCACCCGTCCGTATTTCCAAAGCAGCATCTATTTTATACATTGCCTCTCGTCATTTACGGCGTCTTTCGCTTCGCGATGCTCACCGAGCTGGGACTTCACACCGGCCCCACGGAAATCGTCCTGAAAGACAAGGCCATGCTGCTGACCGTCGCGCTCTGGACCCTTTGCGCGCTGATCGTCGCCTATCAGAATTTTCTCTTTGGGCCAGGTGGTCTGTCCGCGCTTTTCTAGACTGTAGACCAAAACGACAGGAGTTGAGAGTCGGCGCGAACTGAAGTTCGCGGCTCGCTAGGACAAGTCTACTCTTAGTCTGCTTGCAGGCTTGTAGTCTGGGCCAGGCCGGTGAAGCGGCGCGAGCCGAGAGCGGCCTGCGGGAGGCCTTCGGGCCAGATGGAGAGGGAAACGCCGAAGTCATCTTCCGATTCGTCGAGATTGAACGAGACTGCACTAAACCAGCGCGGGTGCTTGCGGATCAGCGCGATGGTGAAGTCGAGCGTCTCTCCGCGATCGAGATCAAACGACTCGCGAAAGGCGAGCGAGTGCTTCTCGGTCAACTTGTAATTCAGGTCGAAGCCCAGCAGGTTCGATTCGCTCTCATCAATAAATCGATATCCGATCAAGTAGCTCAGTCGCGGGGTGCGCTCCACGGCCATGGAGATATTAAGTATGTCCACCTCGGCATCGTTAAGATCGTAATTCATTTCGCTCAAGATGGCCGTGCGGTCATTGACCCGCCAAATCGTTGAGGAATTCACGTAGTTTCGCGCGATGCTGTTTTCGGGGCGGCTGTACGATGCGTAGCCGTTGGTGATGTCTTCGCCGTTGGCATTATTGAAAACCGCCATCTCCAGATCGTGGGTGAACACGTCCACGTTGCGGTGATTCTCGCCTTCGCCGCGCTTGGTCTGCCATCGCTGCCGCAGACCGAGCGACAGGCCGCCGGCATCGTGAATTCCTTCGACCGTCTGATCAAAGGGATACAGATCGTGCGGATCGCGATTGGCCCCGGCGGCCCAGGCCACGATCTCGGGCTTGATGATGTGCCGCACGCCGTTGATGTCGAGAATGTCTGAGCAATATTCCGGGTAGATGCGCGACAAGTAGGATGTGCCGCGAAGGCCAACCGCGCCGTAGGCCCGCTGCAGCCCGCCATCGCGCGGCGAATCGGTCCACGCGGTACCGCGACCAGTCGCGAACGGCACGAATCGCCATGCGCCCAAATCGAATGGCGCATCAAATTCCTGCCGCGTGTCCGCGCGGCCTGTCGCGTCGGAACTATGATTGGGGCCATCGCGTAGAAAATCCCAGAAATTCTGCTCGGCGGCCTTGTATCGCACCATGCCAAGAC
>JBKJYI010000145.1:0-3443 GCA_046715855.1 Phycisphaerae bacterium | reverse complement strand
CCCAACGGACGTACTTGTTGGGGGTGTCGATGGCGAAGGGGCCGTGGGGGTGCGAGGGCATGGCGAGGCGGATCGCGTAATCCTGCACGTGCGGGGCGATCACCACGCGCTTGACCAGGGCCTGGATGTTGCGGATTTCCTCGCCGTTGGTGACGCGCTGGACGTTGGCTTTGTAGCCGGTGGTGGTGCGGTCCATGATGGTGCGCATTTCTTCGCGGCTCGAATAGGTGACCACGAGCTTGAACATGAAGCGGTCGAGCTGCGCCTCGGGTAGCGGATACGTCCCCTCCTGCTCGATGGGATTCTGAGTGGCCATCACGAAGAAGGGCTCTTCGAGCGTGTAGCGAGTGCCACCCACTGTCACCGAGTGCTCCTGCATGGCTTCGAGCAGGGCGGACTGAGTTTTGGGGGTGGCGCGGTTGATTTCGTCGGCGAGGACGATCTGGGCGAAGAGCGGGCCTTTTTGAAAGACGAACTGGCGGCGGCCGGTGCCGGGGTCCTCCGTGATGATGTTCGTGCCGATGATGTCGGCGGGCATGAGGTCGGGGGTGAACTGGATGCGCGAGAAGTGGAGATCGACGGCTTCGGCCAGCGTGCGGATGAGGTAGGTTTTGCCAAGGCCGGGGACGCCTTCGATGAGCACGTGGCCGCCGACGAGCAGGGCGGTGAGCACGCCCTCGACGACTTCGTCGTGGCCGACGATGGCCTTGCCGATTTCGGCGCGGAGTGCGGCATATTTTTCGCGAAATTCGCGGGTGGTTTTTTCGACGGTCGGGTCGATTTGGGCCATAACGGAAGCCTTTCGTTGTGGATGCGACCCCCTTCAGGGTCGGGTTCACTTGTGGCAGCGTACCGGGGGTGTCGCTTCGCTCAACCCCCGGCTACTGTCGTTGACCCTTTCAGGGTCATTACGGCGTATTTTCGCGATTCGCGAGTGGTTTTTCGACCTCGGCTATTGTCGTTGACCCTTTCAGGGTCATTAGGCACTGCCGCTTCATGGTGCGGCTCTGTTTTCCCGCACTCATGCATAGTATGGGCATTGTGCATTTGATATAATTTACTTGATGGAGCGCGAAAAGACATGGCTGGATTACTGCGGTCCGAACTGGTACGGCGAGCAGGATGAGAACGGCATCGATTTGTCGCTGATCCGCGAGAATCTTAGACTGACGCCGTTGGAGCGGATTCGCAGGGCCGACCGCGCCACCAAGGATGCTCTCCGGTTGATGGAATATGGACGGCGACACAGAGAAAAGCTCCTTAGAGAAGCTGGTCGAACTGCTCCATAAGCACGGCGTGGAATTCATCGTCATCGGCGGGCAGGCCGAGTACCTGATGGGCAGCGCCCGGGTCACATTTGACACTGATTTTTGCTATCGCCGATCGACTGAGAATTTGGAAAAGCTCTCCAAGGCGCTGAAGGCACTCAATCCGAGGCTTCGCGGCGCTCCGCCCGATTTGAAATTTCATCTTGACGCCGAGGCGCTGGCGCTGGGGCTGAACTACACGTTTCAGACCAGCGAAGGCGATGTCGATTTTTTGGGCGTTGTCGAGCCGTTGGGAGGGTATGAGGAGATTGCTAAAAACGCTGAAACGGTGATGCTCGGCGATATTTCCGTCCGGGTCATCAGCCTGGAGGATTTGATCACCATCAAGAGCTACCTGGGCCGGCCCAAGGACCGCGACTCGCTCATGCACTTGCTGGCCATCAAGCGCATTCGAGACGAAGGCAATTTGCCCGGCGCTCAAGAACAAAGCTAGGGGAGCTTTGGTGCCCCGACTCGGTCACCTCGGCGAACTTAATTGAATCCCGATTTCAAAGTAGGACGCCTTATGGCGCTGTTTCATGTGGTCCGGTCTCGGGCGGCGGGCCGAGAGTTACAATTTTTAGCTTTGCAGGGTGGAGAGTTTTTTCAAGGGTAGCCTTTAGCCGCTCAACAGTGACTTCGTCGTTGCCGGGAGCCGTGCCGTTTAATTCGCGCAGGCCCCATTGCAATGCGACGTTGCCGAGAACCATGGGCATCACATCTTCCACGGTGCGGCCGGTTGTCTTTGCGAAGGCCGCGGCTTGAGCTTGTAAGTCTTCCCACGGAGGCACTGGCACACCACCGATCATATTTGCGAACATCCGCATTTGCACAACGTCGGCGGCGAGTTCCTTGGACGCGCTGCGAAGTTGATCTTTCAACAGCGTTTCGATCTGGGGGATTTTGTCAGCGGATTTCGCGGAGGCGTAGACAAAAAGCGGGAGATCTTCTCCGACCGGCCAGGTCGTGTTGGAGGAGAAGTTCATGTGGGCGATTTCTTTTAATGCCGCGTTTGTGCTGAGCCTTTGCATGAGCGCGGTTCCCCACAAGGAAAGCAATGCCCGGTCCTTCGGTTCGGTCGGCGGCGGTGAGTACACGCAGATGGCGTGTACGTCGGCGTCCCAGGTTATGTGCGCCCTGGCGGGCAGGGCGTCCCATTTGCGGGGTTTTCCCTGGGGCTTTTTCGCCGGGATGAGACTGAGATGCTCTTTCGCGAGTGCAAAGGCTTCGTCTTTCTTGAAACTCCCAACAATAGCAATGATGAGTTCGTCGGGGCGGTACGGGGCGCGATGAAACGATTCGAGCTTATCGGCAGGGATTTGGTCAAGACCGCTGCGCACGCGGACTTCGGTCGCGCCGTGGTTCCAGAACTGGAAGAGGGCCATGAAGGCCTGTTTGACCATTCCGCTTTCGGGATTCTTGTAAGCGGCCTGTGCCTCCTCGTGGCATTTGTCGGCTTCTTCGCTGATGAGCTCGGGAGTGATTTTTAGCGAGTTGAGCCGTTCGCCTTCGATCTTCAGAATTGTTTTGAGTTCATCGGGCGGGGCGGTGTAGTCGTAATGAGTGAAGGTGGGGAGGGTTTCGGCGTTGGCCCTTCCGAGCTTGCGGAGCATGGCGAAGGATTCGCCGGGGCCGTAGCTTTTGGTTGCGCCCTGGCACATCAGGTGTTCAAGCAAGTGGGCGGCCTGAGTCATGCCGGCGGGCTCATCGCAGAATCCTACCGGGTGAATCGTTTCGACGGCGACGACTTCGGCTTCGGGGAGCGGGGCGAGGAGGAGGGTGACGCCGTTGTCCAGTTGGATGCGCTCGGGTTTGGTATCGGCACCGTCCTGAGCGCGAGCACAATAGGAAAAGTATGTGAAGCATAGGATGAATAAGATCATTTTAGGCATTGCATCACTCACATAAGCTGACTCTTCGGGCTCCCACCTTGGTCGCCCTCAGCCTCACGGTCGCGGCTCTGTTTTTCGTCGCGGTTCTGTTTTATTGCAGATCGAAATAGGTGTTGTCGTCCGATTGCCCAAACCAGCCAATATCGTGCCGGGCGGGGTCGCCTTCATAGAAACCACTTGAGTAGGTGAATGTTCGGCGCTCCGAGGTCACATGGCCGTCGCACCACGCGACATTCGCCAGGCC
>JBKJYI010000144.1:0-7731 GCA_046715855.1 Phycisphaerae bacterium | reverse complement strand
CTAAAGTAGCCGTGGGCAAGGTCGCGCAAGCGAGCGCCGCCCACGGATTTTTGGGCCACCAATATTTCGAGCCTGAAGGGCTCGTCTACGAACGTTAGGCGATCCCTTCAGGATCGGATTCGTTTTTCCACAAATCAATCCGGTGGCGGCGTCCCGGTGCGCCGGGACTTGCCACCGGCTACTATAGACCAGGCCTTCAGCCTGGAAACAAACAAAAACCGATTACGAGACGGGGCTGGTGGCACTGACCGGCGGCGGTGTGCCACTGCTCTGCGAGCAGTGCATCAAGCCAACGCCGCTTCCGGACGGTTCCAGTATAGATTGGCCTCACCCTTCGCTCCTTGTGCGAAGAGTTCAACTGCTATCCCATCGCCGACCGTCACGCCGCGGGTTCGCACTGCGCGCGGCTGGCCGGCTTAGCTCTTGCGGCGGAAGTTGACGGTTCCGAAGGTGGTCCATTTGCCGTCGTCGCCCAGGGCGGACGATGTCAGGACCTTGTGATCCTTGCTCTTGATTTCGATGACGTCGCGGTACTTGGCCCGCTTGGTGGGATCCATTATGTTGGGCCCCTCCGCCTCGAGCGTCAGGATCATCCCCGTCGCGTCCAAAGAGCCTTCATATAGCCATAGGTGGTTCATATACGAGTCGATCCAGGTACCGATGTATTTCTTTTTCTGCGGGTCGTACCCGAGCGTCATTACGGCGGTCATCGGCCCCATGGGACTGTCGCCGCTCACATCGGAGACGATCCAGAACCCGCCGATGGCCCGGACGCTCTCCTTGCCTTTCGATTTGTGGGGAGGCTGGCCCGGAACCATGACCATCTCCGCTTCCGATTCCAATTCCACCACCAGCTGCTTGAGCCATTCGTGTTCCTTCCCCGGCCCGGGCAATTGGGGTTGGGCGTTCAGCACGGCCGCGCCAACCAACAACGTTACGATGAATCCGCCGATCGCGAAGCTTCGCATGATGGTCTCCTTTTTCATTATGGTACTCCGTAGCCATTTGATACGATTTTGAACTACTTATGTGCATCCCTTGCCCGGCTCACTTTTTCATAAAGTGTTTCCGGGGCGATGTCGGCGCCGTTGGGCCAGGCAAGGGTGCCGCCTTCGATGTGGGCCTGCTTGAAGAAATCCAGATTGCGAAGAGGTTCGAACACAGGTCCTCGTTCGAGATACGGTGAAAAATCGACATCTCCTTTGGAACCGTCATCGAATGTGAGAGTGTAAACGTACCCCGCGCGATATTCGGCACCGATCAGCTCTTGAAAGTTCCACATAAAGCACCCTCTAGTCCAGCGGCGCAATCTTGTTCAATTCGCGACCCGCACGGGCGAGGTCCCAATCGGCTTGAAGTTCAGATGCATGCATGTCGATCCACTCACGCACCAAACGAAGAGCTGTGCGGGATTGAAGCGATCCTCGCACAAGATTCCCTTGGAAATCCAAGAGCGCCTTATTGCCCTGGTGTTCGACGTGAACGTGAGGAGGATCATGATCGTCGAAATACATCCGAACAATGATACCAAAAAATCGGGATATTTCGGGCATTCCTCAGCGATCATAAAAAAGCTGGTGCGAGACGGCAAACTCGCACCAGCCTAAAGATGTTACCACTCGATTTTCATTGTTCGGCAATCGGTCGCCGTCAACACCTTCGGGCTCCCGCCTTGGTCGCCCTCAGCCTTGCAATCGCGGTACTGATTCCTACATCATGCCACCCATGCCGCCCATACCACCCATGCCGCCGCCCATTCCCGGGTGGCCGTGGCCGGCGTGGCCACCCTTGTCGTTCTTCTGCTTGATCTCCCCGATGATGCAATCGGTCGTGAGCAGGAGGCTGGCGACGCTGGCCGCGTTCTGCAGAGCGACGCGTTCGACCTTCGCCGGCACGAGGACGCCCATCTTGATCATGTCGCCGTATTCGCCGGTGAGAGCGTTGAAGCCGAAGTTGTTGTCGCTGCTCTCCGAAACCTTCTGCCAGACGATCGAGCCTTCGAGGCCGCCGTTCTCCACGATCTGCTTAAGCGGAGCGGAGAGGGCGCGGCGGATGATATCGACGCCGGTGCGCTCGTCGCCCTTGAGCTTCTTGCTTAGCGCTTCGAGGGCCTTGCTCGCGCGGATCACCGAAACTCCCCCTCCGGGAAGCACCCCTTCTTCGACGGCCGCACGGCAGGCGTGCAGCGCGTCTTCGACGAGGGCCTTCTTCTCCTTCATTTCGACTTCGGTGGCCGCTCCGACGTTGATCTGAGCGACGCCGCCGGAGAGCTTGGCCAGGCGTTCCTCGAGCTTCTCCTGGTCGTATTCGCTGGTGGTCTTGTCGATTTCGGTCTTGATCTGCTGGATGCGGCCCTTGATGTCGGCGGAGGAGCCGCCGCCTTCGACGATGGTGGTGTTCTCCTTATCGGCGCGAACTTTCTTCGCCGAGCCGAGGTCGGAGAGGCTCACGTTTTCGAGCTTGACGCCGAGGTCCTCGAAAATGGCGTGGCCGCCGGTGAGGGTGGCCATGTCTTCGAGCATTGCACGGCGGCGATCGCCGAAGCCCGGGGCCTTGACGGCGCAGACCTGGAGCGTGCCGCGGAGCTTGTTGACGACGAGCGTGGCAAGGGCTTCGCCTTCGATGTCCTCGGCGACAATGAGCAGCGGACGGCCCGACTGCGAGACTTTTTCGAGGAGCGGGATCATGTCCTTGACCGAGCTGATCTTCTTTTCGTGGATGAGGATGTAGGGCTTGTCGAGCTCGCAAGTGAGCGTTTCGAACTTGTTGATGAAGTGCGGCGACAGGTAGCCCTTGTCGAACTGCATGCCTTCGACGAGATCGACGGTGGTGTCGAGGGTCTTGCCTTCTTCGACGGTGATGACGCCGTCCTTGCCGACCTTGTCCATGGCCTGGGCGATGATCTTGCCGATTTCGGCGTTCTGGTTGTCGGCGCTGGTGCCGACCTGGGCGATCTGATTCGATCCCTTGATCGGGGTGCTGGCCTTCTTGAGCTCGGCGACGACGACTTCGACGGCCTGCTCGATGCCGCGCTTTAGGGCCATGGGCTCGGCGCCGGCGGCTACGTTCTTGAGGCCTTCATCGTAGATGGCTTCGGCGTACACGGTGGCGATGGTGGTGCCGTCACCGGCGACGGTGGAGGTGCGCGACGCGACTTCCTTCACCACTTGGGCGCCCATGTTTTCGTAGGCGCAATCGAGTTCGATTTCCTTGGCGACGGTGACGCCGTCCTTAGTGACGGTTGGTGCGCCGAAGGATTTTTCAATGACGACATTGCGTCCGCAGGGGCCGAGAGTGGCCTTGACGGCGCGTGCCAACTGTTTGACGCCGCGGCGAATGGCCTCCCGGGCCTCCATTTGATAAGCAATTTGTTTTGCAGCCATAATTAGCTCCTTTGCTCAAATTTGTTTGTTAATTGTTGTCTGCCGCAGAGACCACACTCCATTCCGCGGGCGTGTACGTCAGCAGCGTGCTGACCTGTAGTTGTTCGTCCGGCGAAATTTCGCCATTATCGACATGCTTGCGTAAAGCTTCGCGGATAATCACCCGCCTATCGTGGTAGTCCTTACCCTCAAAAAAAGGCGAGACTACGTCACCGCAGACGTGACCGTTCGGGAGCGTTTCTAATTCCGCGCTGCCCTGCAAGTCCTCCTTGACAATCCGGTTTAGCTTTTGCTCAAGCGTCGCCATACAGCCTTTCCTTTAGTCACAACTGTTTGAGCAGAGTTTAGTAGCACCCTTGCGTTTGCTTTTTCCGGTTCACCCAAGATTACTTTTCCGCCCAAACGGTTCACTCTTCCGGCACGCACCAGTAGTTGGCGAAATCTACGGGGTCCGGCATATCGCAAGTCATTGCGCCAAACAATCGCCAAGTCGTTCACTGCGTTTGTGAGCGACTCATCGTCCTCTCTAGGAAGAAAAGTCCCACATGTCCGGACCGCCTTAAGATGCGTGCGGAGATTGTGATCAAGCTCAATACGCGAGCCACTCGCTACCACCAGACTACGAAATGTAGCTTCGGCGGCCCTGCCAGCCAGGTAAACAGCCGCCTCCCATCGCTGAGAATCGAAAAGCATCCACGCATCGTCGATGCGGCGCAGCGCGGCTTCCCGATAGTCTTCTGCGCCGAGTGCCATGGAATCAGCCGATCACGCCGAGAATGTCCGACTCGTCCATGACGATGTACTCTTCGCCGTTGATCTTCACTTCGGTGCCGGCGTAGCTGGTGAAGAGGACTTCGTCGTCCTTCTTGACTTGCAGGGCAGTGCGGGTGCCGTCCTCCAGCAGCTTGCCGTTGCCCACGGCGAGGACGATGCCGCGCTTGGGCTTTTCCTTGGCGCTGTCGGGCAGGACGATGCCCCCGGCCGTGCGCTCCTCGGCCTCCACGCGCTTGACGATGACCTTGTCACCCAACGGTTTGATGTTCAGTTTTGCCATGATTGTCTCCGCTTAAAAAACCCGTATCGATCCAAAGTTCAAACAACTAACTCAATTCGCCATCAGCACACAGCAATCGTCGGCACAAAGTGGCCGCCAGTTCGTCCGGGCCGATGGAAGAAGTCAAAACACTAGTGACGTGCAGGGCCAGCGCGGTCTCAAGCGTCGCGCGGCGGGTGTCTTCCGTGAGCAGCCAACACGGCAGCACCCGATCGATCGAGCGGATGATCCGCAGGAGCGAAAGTCCATCTATGGACCGTTGATCTTCAAGGACAACCGCGGCTGATAGCCCGCCCTCCTCGATTCGGCGGATGGTCTCGGGTCCGGAATGGGCCGGGCAAATGACCAGCCCGGTTGGCTCGAAAGCGGCGTCGATGTCGCCCATCCAGCGCGGACCGACCATGTGCTCGCCGAAGGCGAACAAGATGCGTCGTTTCGGGGTGAGAGTTGTCACAAGCGTCACATTGGTACCCTTGAACCAGAAGCCCACCAGTCCTTTGCATATCCAGTGCCAGCGAAATGCTGTAATTGTGTTGACCTTAAAGTCCGCATAACTGTTGATGGAACAATAACTTATGGTAACACTTGAGCGGCTAGACGGAACTCGTGGATTCGATGTGCCTGTCATTTCAGCGCGGAGGGGTGGCCCTGCTGCCAGTTTGGCAGAAAGGAACCCCGACCTTCAATGCCATCGGGGCCCGGTTAATTCGTGGTTTGTGAGTGGCGGTCGCGATTTCTCGGTTAGAAGTTGCCCAAGGGGTAGTTTTCGACCGTGCCTTCTCCGAAGATTACTTTGACGGTTCCGTCGTCGGGGGAGTTGGCGTCGAATTCGACGACGACGGTGATGCTCTCCGGACCTTCCTCTTCGAGGTTTGGGATTTCGAAAGTGACGGTGCCCGATTGGGGGACGAAACTGTTGTTGGCCACTGGACGAATCACCACGCCGTCAACCTCGACGCTGCGGGTTTCGTTTTCGGAATTGGTGACATTCAAAGACGCTGAGGAGATGGTGAGCGTGTCGGTGAGGATGTTGATCTCAAAGACGATGTCGCCGACCACGGAGCCGACGCTGCTTGTGGAGATGTCGATGGTCCCGTTCCAATTGCGGATGTCGCCGGCAGCGACCCGAGTGACGTTCAACTCGCCATCGGTGGTTTGACCCTCCACGGTGAATTCATCGAAGATGGCCGAGAAGGTCCCGGCGTTGCGATCGAACTCTGCCGAGATCGTGCCGCTTACGGACTTCTCGTAATATTCGCTGGAACAGCCGGCCTCGAAGGTCACGCCAATCGAAGTGACATTATCCTGCCGTACGAAAACCAATTCCGGACAATCGCCGATCTCTCCGTCATCGTCCTGATCGACGTTGGTCAGTGCCTCCACCGACCCCCCCACCGCTTTCGACGTGGACTCCAACTGTGCGACAACTTCATCCACGGACTTCTGCACGTTGGCGGGCAGCTCGTCGCCGCCTCCGTTTCCACCACGGTTTCGGCAGCCCGGCGTCATGGTCAAAGAAAGGCAAGCAAGTAAAATGGAACAGCGAGCAAACAACGTCATAAGCTTTCCTCCGTGAAGAATTCTGCCGGCAAAGCGGCCGGTGCGTCAACGGAATTACCGTATCCGGCACCGGGTGTACGGGCAAGCGTTCGGGAAATGCGCCAACACCGTCGTGGCTCACCATACTTGGGGTCATTGTTCGCCATTCGTAAAACGGCTAAAATAAAAATATGATTCGCAGCTCTGATCTCCTTAACCGAATCAATGATCAACCTTTCAGACCTTTCCGTGTCCATTTGACGGATGGAGATGCGATCGATGTCCCTGCCCCCGGCATGGTCATCGTAGGAAAGAACACCGCCGTACTCCCTAATCGCTTTACTCGCGATGAGGACGGTCAGACGGTCGCGGAATCGTGGCGAACCATCTCGTTAATTCACATTGTGCAATTCAGTGACCTGGACGAACACGTTAACGGGAAGCGTCGCAAGCGAAAATAAAACCGCCATCGCGGCGAGCGTCCTCTCTACCTCAAACCGTAATCGCGCAGTTTGCGGTACAGCGTGCGCGCGCCGATGCCTAGCGCTTTGGCCGTCTTCTCGCGGTTGCCGCCGAATAGCCGCAATGTATTCATGATGTGCAGCTTTTCCACGTCCGCCATGGACATGCCCGCAAGATTCGGCGGTCCCGCTCGCACAATATCCGTGGACGCCTTCATGCTGTCGGGAAGATCATCGACCTGCAACACTGGCCCATCGGCCTCGAGGCACATTCGAAAAATTACGTTGCGCAGCTCGCGCACATTGCCTGGCCACTGGTGATTGACCAGCTTGCGCATCACCTCCGAGGACACGCCGGTGAACGCGGACTTATGCTCCTTATTGGCCTGCTGGATGAAATGCTGCACCAGCACGGGGATGTCTTCCCGGCGCGAGCGAAGCGGCGGCAAGTGAATCGCGCCCTGGGCGTGCAGTCGATAAAAAAGATCCTCGCGAAACGCGCCAGTTTGCACAAGGTTTTGCAGGTTGTGGTTCGTTGCCGCCACGAAGCGCACATCGAAATACTGCGGGTCGTTCGTGCCCACCGGCAGCACTTCGCCGGTTTCGAGCGTTCGCAGAAGTTTTGCCTGCATGGGAAGCGGCATGTCGCCGATCTCGTCGAGAAAAAGCGTGCCTCCGTCGGCCGCGGCCACGAGGCCCTTGCGATCCGCAATGGCCCCGGTGAACGCCCCTTTTACGTGTCCGAAGAGTTCGCTTTCCAGCAGCGTTTCGCTCACCGCCGCGCAGTTGAGCACTTTGAAGGACTTGCCCGCGCGCGGTGAATTCAGATGCAGGGCTTGCGCAAAAAGCTCCTTGCCGGTTCCCGTCTCGCCGACGATGAGCACCGTGCTTTTGCTGCGGGCGATTTTTTGAATCCGCTTGGTTTCCCGAAGAACTGCGTCAGAGGTTCCGATGATGCCGTAAAACTCAAATGCCTTTTCGAGATGGGACTTGAGTATCTTGGCCTCACGACCGCCCAGCGCCCGGCGCGACGCCCGATCGACCTTGTCCCGCAAGACGTCGATGTCGATGGGTTTGACCAGGTAGTCGTACGCTCGGAACTCGCCGTCCTGGCTGAGTGCCTCGCGGGCCAGTGCCTCGCTTCCATACGCGGTGATCAAAATCACCTCGGTTTCGGGATTGACCCGCTTGGCCTCGCGCAGCACGTCCATGCCAGTGATTCCGCCGCCCAGCTTGTAGTCCGTAATCACCACGTCTGGCGGGCGGTTTTGCAGGCTATCAATGGCCGTCGCCC
>JBKJYI010000143.1:0-3706 GCA_046715855.1 Phycisphaerae bacterium | reverse complement strand
TGGGTATCCCGGCTACGAGTATCTCGTCGAACTCGAGAAACCTCCCCGCATCGTCGTTAACGATAAAACGATAGGACCCGGCCTCTAAAGGCCGATCAACAATCGGTGCCGGTCCCAGCTGCTGAGCCGGGCCGAAATTCTGCAGGACATGGTCCCATTTTCGAACAGATATCATGGGCGCCGGCTGAATGTGCGGAGTCTGAAGGGTTACTAAACTCATGAAACTCGACTGATTTTGAAGATGTTTTCCCAAAGCCACTCCAACGAAGCAAAGAGCCAGTGCCAAAGCCACCGCGATGCCAAGCGACTTTCGCTTTTTAACCCATCGGCCCACTTTGCGCGCCAACGAAGGGGGCCGCGCCATAATCGGTTCTCCTCGAAGGAATGAATCCAAATCCGCCGCCAAATGTGCCGCGGTTGGATAGCGGTCGCGAGGATCCTTCTCCAGCGTTTTATGACAAATCGTTTCCAGATCACAATGAACCGCAGGATTGCGCGCTGTGACCGGCACCGGATCATCGTCGCGTATTGCATCCGCAATGGCAGATAGACTCTCCCCCTGAAACGGCGGTTCCGTGGTGAGCATCTCATAGAGCACAACCCCCAAGGAGAATACATCCGTTCGCCGATCCAAGGGTTTGCAGGATATTTGCTCGGGGCTCATGTAACGAAAGGTTCCGGCGATATCTCCTGAACGAGTCAACTTTTCCGCATCGTCCATCCTGGCAATCCCAAAATCGGTAAGGCGGGACTGACCGTTCGCGTCAATGAGAATGTTGGAGGGCTTGATGTCTCGGTGCAAAATCTCCGCGCGATGGGCATAATCCAGCCCGTGGGCCACTTGGGCCGCGATTTTGGCGCATTGACGGACATAGTCTGCCTGGGTTGTCTCATCGTCTTTGGCACGGTTGGTTTGCTTTCGTTCTTGTTTGCTGCATTGAGCCAAATCATTTGCCTGCTCTCCGACTGTCGATCGCAGCAAGTTGAGGCGATGATCCAGCGTCTCGCCATGCACAAATTCCATGGCGATAAAGTGCGTGCCCCGATCCTCACCGTAGCGGTAAACGGGCACGATGGCCGGGTGATTCAGCCGCGCCGCAGCCTGAGCTTCCCTTCGAAAGCGGCTTACGGCGATGGGTGATCCGGTTAGGTGACAGCCAAGAATCTTAAGAGCTACTTCCCGGCGGAGCAGGGTATCTTCGGCGAGGTACACCACTCCCATCGAGCCGCGACCCAATTCTTTTTGGATGCGAAATTCGCAAACTTGGCTGCTGGCGTGACTGACTATCGCAGGGAAGGAATCAACGGCAGGTTGACTGAGGAAATCGGTTGTTTGATCATCATGTTCAAGAAGATTATAGACTTCATCCCGGATTTCCGTTGGCTCCGTCGAACGCGACAAAAAATCACGGCGCTGTTGCGGCGCCAATTGAATGGTCGCGTCGAACAAAGCTTGAACTTGTGCCAGCCTCGACATCGACATTGTTATACAAGCCGTAAAGGATCGTGCAGGGCGCTCATGCTATTTTCTGTTGGGCTAGATTCGAAAGTTGAAACTAACTCCCTGCGAATCCACGTTTTAGCAAACGCCCAACGGCGGCGTACGGTTGCCGTAGAAACGCCAAGGAGATCAGCGATTTGTTGATGACCCAATCCCCCGAAAAAGTGGAGCAATACCACGTTGGCCGCCTCAGGCAGGGCTTTGGCCAGGCGATCAAGGATTTCATCTAACTCAAGGAGCCGTTCCGATTGTTCACGAAGAGCGATGTTGTTGGAAAGTTCAACGCGTTTTCGATTTCCTCCACGTTTTTGAGCGGAACAGCGACGAGCCTCCTCCACCAAAATATCACGCATCGCCCGCGAAGCGGCCCAAAAGAAATGGTGCCGATCTTCCCATTTTATAGCGTCTTTACCAAATAGGCGGAGGTAGACCTCGTGCACCAAGGCGGTAGGTTGAGGCCCATCCTTTACGTAATTTAGACCCGGCTGACGCTGCGCGATGCTCCGCAACTCGCCGTAGATCAAGCCAACCAATTCGTTGACCGCGCCTGGCTTTCCATCCTGCACGGCACGAAGGAGCACTGTAACCGGGCCCAAACTTTCCGACATTTCTTTGCCTCCAGCTGAATTGTGAGCGCATCATGCCAGATTTTGCGGCTAATGAAAAGTAGCAGCCGCGAGGCGGACGGGGAGAGGACACGGAAGCGCCTATCGCTTAACGAGCCGCCCCAGAAAGTGCGGCATTTTTCGAGCGTTTTTCTTCGTTTTTGATTTAAAGAGGGGTCTTTATGTCGAACCAAGTTCTGTCGTCGCAAGACGACCTGTGGTGCTGCGGGAAGCTTTTTTACGCTGATCGGATCAAGGGCCGGCTGCGATTGGAATGCTCGCAATGTGGAAGCGTTTGGACTCTTGGCCCAGGACGTATTTTCAAAAAGAGAAAGCAGCAACGAATGGACCAGCAGATTCCTGCCGCAGGACCATTCCCCCTTTCACTACGCATGATCCCAAGTCAATCAGCCGGCAAGAACATAATGACCCGTTCTGCCTGAAACCATGATCAATGCTGCAAGGTTAAACGCATTTCTAGGAGAGAAAACATGAAATCGACTGAGGAGCAAATCGATCCGCGGCGTTCAATCGCTCGATCCTATGACATGCAATACCACGGGACTGCAGAAGTGCGAGGCGGTAATTGCCCCCGTTCTACATACTACGACAACGGCAGATTCGGCAGAATGTTCGGCGGCTTACCCGCTTTTCAAGCTGATCCAGCAGCACTTCGCGAACTGGGAAAGGCCGGCGGAGCGATGGATGGCGGGCCCAACAATCCCGACCATCCCAAAGGGTTAAGCGCGGGCTTTACGTTTTTGGGTCAATTTCTCGATCACGATATCACTTTCGACCCAACCTCTAGCTTGGAGCGTCAGGTCGATCCCGAGGCGGTCAGAAAATTTCCCGTGTGCCGATAACCGACAACCCTACTAAGAAATTGACACGCAAGGGGTTCACGCGGCGCAAACCGGGATTTAGAGGTTGTTATGATTGTTTCTGAGAGCACTACTTTCACGCTGGACAACGCAGGACGCTTCCTCTGCAACACCCTGCAGGAGGCGATGGATAGTGCCAAGGAAATCGTGGCCGGACGCCGGCGGGATTTCGACGTCATCATAATTGGCGGCGGCACATTTGGAGGCGTCGTCGCTGAGCATCTTTTCACTACGGATACTACCCGTAGTCGGCGGATTCTCGTCCTTGAGGCCGGACCCTATGTCTTGCCAGAGCATGTCCAAAACCTACCGCTCATGGGTGGCGCTCCAGATTTGCGAGTACCATGGGTGAATCATCCCGCCCTTAATTACAGTGGACTAATTTTCGCCATTGGAGGTCGTTCGCTAACCTGGGGTGGTTGGTCGCCCGAACCCCTTGACGAGGAATTGGTCAAATGGCCGCAACCGACGCGTGATTCACTGCGCAATCGGTACTTTGCGGAGGCCAGCCGTCAGATCGGGGTGAAAGAGACCAACGATTTTATTCACGGGCCGCTCCATGTCGCACTACGCAAACAGCTTCATGCCGGGCTAAAGGCTGTCGGAAATGCAACGGGATTCACCTTCGCTGATTTGCTTGATCATCCAGCTGTCCGCTACCCGGACCCCGGAGAGCCGCCGATCAACGCAAAGCTGCTTCGGGATTGGCTTGGTCTACC
>JBKJYI010000142.1:0-3910 GCA_046715855.1 Phycisphaerae bacterium | reverse complement strand
CAGCCCACCCTGCGCTTGTCCTACCACCCGACGATCCTGTCGTACGGCACCAACAAAAAGAGCGGCGACGAAATCATACAAGCCGTACGCCGCATATTTGCCAATTCCTCCGCCACTCGCTATATTTTTCACATTCTTTCTTGAGGGCCGAGGGTTCGAATTCATGATTGTGGGAATCCCCAAAGAAACCAAAACGCACGAGTACCGCGTCAGCATGACGCCGGGCGGGGTCGATGAACTCGTCCGCCGCAAGCATAAGGTGCTCGTCGAAATGGACGCCGGCAGCGGATCAGGCATCACCAACGATGAGTACGCCGCAGTCGGCGCAACGATCGTGGATGCCGCCCGCGAAATCTTCAACAAGGCCGACTTGATCGTGAAGGTCAAGGAGCCCCTCGCCCCCGAACGTGCCATGATGCGCGACGGGCAGGTGATGTTTACTTACTTCCACTTCGCCGCCGACAAGGCCCTCACCGAAGGCGTGATGAAATCCGGCTCGGTGGCCATCGCTTACGAAACTATCACCGATTCCAAAGGCCAGCTTCCGCTCCTCACGCCGATGAGCGAAGTGGCCGGCAAGATGAGCATCCAGGAAGGGGCCAAATACCTCGAGAAGCCCATGATGGGCCGCGGTATTTTGCTGGGCGGCGTCCCCGGTGTTGAGCCCGCCGAAGTGCTTATCCTGGGTGGCGGTGTCGTCGGCACCAATGCCGCCAAGGTGGCTGCCGGCCTCGGCGCGAACGTCACCATCATGGACATCAACATCGACCGGTTGCGATACCTCGACGACGTCATGCCCGCCAACGTGCACACCCTCTACAGCGAGCGTGTGGCTTTGCGGAAACTCTTGGCGACCGCCGATCTGGTGGTCGGCGCGGTTTTGATCCCGGGCGCGGTCTGTCCCAAGCTCATCACCCGCGAAATGCTTTCCATTATGCAGCACGGCGCAGTCATCATCGATGTGGCCGTCGATCAGGGCGGCTGCGTCGAAACAATCCGCCCTACGACCCATGAGTCTCCGACATACATCGAAGGGAACATCGTGCACTACGGGGTGACCAACATGCCCGGCGCGGTGGGCCGAACTTCGACCTTTGCGCTGACCAATGCGACGCTTCCCTACGTGCTCAAACTCGCCGACCTGGGTTACGCCGAAGCCAGCAAGAGAAATGTCGGCCTGGCCGGCGGAATCAATGTCGAACGGGGCAAGATCACCAACAAGCCCGTGGCCGAAGCATTTGATTTCGAATTTATTCCCCCGACTGTTGCCTGCGCATAACGGCAGCCGTGCTATAGCCTATGAAAAACGCATTCATCGTCTTACTTCTCATCGCTCTCACCGTAGTCGGTTATTACGCCGCCACTACGCTTCGCCTGGCCAATCCCAATGTCGAAGGCAAGACGGAGAAAATTCGCCGCGGCGACCTTGCTCGTGCCATCAATGCCACTGGCGAAGTCAAACCGGCGCTCCGCGTCGAGATCAAATCCGAGGCCAGCGGCGAAGTGATCGAAATCGCCCGCCGACCCGGCGACCGCGTAAAGGCCGGCGAATTGCTCATTCGCCTGCAAAAAGATGATGAGCTTCGCAGCGTAAGTCGCGCAAGTCAGGATTTGCAAAGTGCCAAGGCAAGGCTCGACACGGCGAAAATCCATGTGGACCTCGCCCGCGACTCCGAGCTTCGCGCCGCGCAATCACAGGTTGATCAGCTCGTACCCATGGTCGAGCTCACCGCCTTTCGCCTCGACAAGATCAAAAAACTGCCGCCCGATCAAACCAACGAAGAGGAAATTCTCCAGCGCACCACCGACCACGAGCGACAGGTGGCGCAGCTGGAAGCCGCCCAGGCCAACCTGGAAAAAGCAAAACTGGCCGTACCACTGGCCGAGCACGAAGTGACCTCCGCCGAAGCCACCTTTGAGGCCGCAAAAAGCAACCTGGCCGACGCCCAAAAGCGGCTGACCAAGACGGACATCGTCTCGCCCATCAGCGGCATCGTTTCGAAGATGAACACGCAGATCGGCGAAGTGATCCAAGGCGGTAAGACAACCCTTACCGGCGGAACCGTTCTCGCTGCCGTCTTCGATGATGAGCGAATGATCGTGCAGGCTGAGGTGGACGAAGCCGACATCGGCCGCATTCGCGAAGTCTCGCCGGATTGGGCGATCCCCGGCCGGGAGAGTGATAAGCAAATGCCTATCGACCTTCGCGAGGCCATGGCGCTCGTCCAGAACCCGCCCACGATTACTGTCGAATCCTTTCGCGACGAGGATTTCACCGGAGTCATCGAGCGCATTTATCCCGAACCAAAATCGTTGACGGGCGTTGTCACTTATCTCATCGATGTCGTCATCACCAGCGAGAACAAGACCAAGCT
The DNA here is from genome assembly GCA_046715855.1 of Phycisphaerae bacterium. GTDB lineage: Bacteria > Planctomycetota > Phycisphaerae > UBA1845 > UBA1845 > CAZAMB01. The sequence continues at coordinate 1,535 of JBKJYI010000142.1, read as the reverse complement.
GCAAACCGGCATGCGGGCGGACGTGAGCTTCACCTCCGAGTACGTCAAAAACGCTTTGCTCTGCCCCAATGAGGCCGTCCGCGAAGGCCCCCGCGGCAAGCTGGGCGTCTACATTCCCAAGCCCGATGCGATGCCCGGCGAGCATGAGACCCAGTTCGTTGACGTGCGCTTCGGGCTCGACAACGGCAACTACTCGGAAGTGCTGGAGGGCCTCGACGAGGGCACATTTGTCTACATCAAACTGCCCGCCAAGCCCGACAAAGATAAGGAAAAGAAGAAGACTTGACGACGCGAGCCGCGAACTTCAGTTCGCGCGGACGTTGAAACCGTAACCCTCTCCCATGTTGTCCCATGATCGAAGCCATTCAACTTCGCAAGCAATACGTCATGGGCGAGTCCGTGGTCAACGCCCTGGACGGCGTGGACCTCACTGTGGCCGCCGGCGAGTTCGTCAGCCTCACCGGCTCGTCGGGCAGCGGCAAAAGCACGCTGATGCATATCCTCGGTTGCCTTGACCGGCCCAGCGCCGGCATCCTGAAGTTCGGCGGTCAGGTCATCAGCGCCATGAGCGACAAGCAGCTCGCCCAGACGCGGAATCAGCACATCGGCTTCGTGTTCCAAACGTTTAACCTGATCAACCGCACCTCGGCCCTCGACAACGTCATGGTCCCGCTCATCTACACCCGGCGAAGTTTCGGCCGCAAAACCGCTATGGACGCCCTCGACCGCGTGGGCCTCGCCAAGCGCGCCCGCCACAAGCCCAGCGAAATGTCCGGCGGCGAGTGCCAGCGCGTGGCCATCGCCCGGGCGATCGTCAACCGCCCCAAGCTCATCCTCGCCGACGAGCCCACCGGCAACCTCGACAGCAAAAACGGCGAAGCGATCATGAAAATCTTCCACGACCTCCACGCCGCCGGCATCACCATCGTGCTGGTCACCCACGAAATGGACATCGCCGTGCAAGCCGAACGCATGGTCCAGATGAAGGACGGCCTCATCCAGGAAGACACGGCCATCGACGACCGCCGCCGCGAAGAAATCCTCGGCATCACCCAGGAAGCCCACACCCGCGCCTTCCGTCATAAAATGGCATTGAAGACTGCCGGCTCGATAAACAAGGTGCAATCATGATTAAATCACAAAAAGTAACGACCATGACTGTTACCGAAATACGTAAACATTGGTCACGGGTTATTAAACGAGCGTCCCAGGGCGAGATCATTATCATCACGCGACGCGGCGTCCCTATCGCCAAGTTCATTCCGCCCGCGTCAGAAGCGGCTCAAAAACCCAAGGGTTCAACGTAGCATGTTCCATTTCCAAATACTCTTGATGGCCTTTCGCGGTTTGCGGCAGAACATGGTTCGCTCCATGCTCGCCACGCTCGGCGTCATCATCGGCGTCGGGGCCGTCGTCTCGGCCGTCTCGATTTTGCAGGGTGCCGAGAAGGACATCCTCGAGCGGTTCGAAACGCTCGGCGCGGATCAGGTCCTTGTTTTTAACGGTTCCGACCGCCGCGGCGCGCGCCAGACCAC
>JBKJYI010000141.1:0-4478 GCA_046715855.1 Phycisphaerae bacterium | reverse complement strand
TACAGCATGGGATTGCCCGACCAGTCGATCTTTTCGGAAATCGACTTCGGCAAGATCACTGCGAACCAGGGAATGAACATCACGTTTGTGACCAGCGCCAAGAGCGACGCCGAAGCCAGGGCGCTGCTGACGGGCCTGGGTTTGCCGCTGCGGCGGACGGAAGAACAGGAAAACTAATGGCAACAACGGCGTGGAGAAACAAGGCCAACGCAGTCCCAAAGTTTTCATCGCGCAAGGTCCGCCGGTGCCAGGTGTGCGGGCGGTCGCGTGCGGTGTATCGCAAGTTTCAGCTGTGTCGGATTTGCTTCCGGGGATTGGCCCTCGAGGGAATGATTCCCGGTGTGCGAAAGGCGAGTTGGTAGCGGCGCAGCCCACGGGCTTCGTATCGTGGAGATGTAGATAACGATGTGGTCAGACCCTGTAGCAGATATGTTGACGCGGATTCGCAACGCCGTTGCTGTTCGCCGCAAGCAAGTGAAGATTCCGGCCTCCAAGCTCAAGGTGGGCATCGCCAAGGTGCTGCTCGATGAGGGGTACATTGGCGGGTACGACGTGGTGGAGGACACCAAGCAGAACGTGCTTCGCGTGGATTTGAAGTACGGTCCCCGCGGCGAGGATATCATTCACCACATCAAGCGGGAATCGCATTCCGGTTGCCGCGTGTATCGGAAGGTAAGCGATCTGCCCAAGGTGCTCGACGGTTTGGGCATTTGTGTGGTTTCGACGTCCAGAGGCGTGCTCAGCGATCGCGGCTGCCGCGAGCAAAATGTCAGCGGCGAGTTGCTCTGCACGGTGTATTAGTTTTTTCGGGTGGACAGCCCTGCGCCCGCTTTTGCGGGCGCCGGCATGGCGACGCTTCGCTTGGGCATGGCACCCTGACGAGTAGAGGTGTTTCGAATGTCTCGGGTTGGCAAAAAATTAGTTCCGGTTCCATCGGGCGTGACCGTAAAGGTTGCGGGCCGCGATGTGACGGCGACGGGGCCCAAGGGCACATCGTCGCTCAAGGCGCCGCCGGGCGCGCAGGTCGTTCTTGAAGATGGCGCCAAGAGCGTGAGGGTCAATCGTCTCGACGACAGCAAGCAGAGTCGGGCGAATCACGGCCTGACTCGGGCGCTGATTGCGAATTTGATTCGCGGAGTCGAGGCCGGTTTTGAAAAACGGCTCCAGATTTACGGAACCGGATATAACTGTTCGCTCAAGGGCAAGATACTTCATTTGAATGTGGGTTTTTCGGGGCGGAATCGCGGCAAGGGATCGCAGTTTGAACTGCCCGTGCCGGCCGGCTTGGATGTGACGGTGGAGCGCGACGCGGCCCGCGGCGACAACGAACCGGCACAGTTTGTGATCCGCGGAGTTGATCGTCAGAAGGTCGGCCAGTTTGCCGCCGAGGTCCATTCGCTGCGAAAGACGGAACCGTACAAGGGCAAGGGCATTCGCTACGAAGGCGAAGTCATCAAGAAGAAGCAGGGTAAGGCGCTCACGGCCGGCGGCTAGGGTGTAAGCATATGAAGACGGTCGAAGTCAAAACCGGCAGACGAAATCGGCGCAAGATGGGCTTGCAAAAGCGAATTCGCGGAACCACCGAGCGGCCTCGCCTCACGGTCTTTCGCAGTCTTGGCAACATTTATGCCCAGATCATCGACGATACCTCCGGCGTCACAATCTGTGCGGCCAGCACGCGCGACAAAGAATTGCGTGGCCAGGTCAAGGCCGGCGGTAACGTGGATGCGGCCAAGGCTGTCGGTGTCGCCCTGGCACAAAAGGCACAGATCAAGCAGATCACGGCGGTTTGTTTCGACCGCAACGGATACAAATATCACGGTCGCCTCAAGGCACTGGCTGATGCGGCGCGAGAAGGCGGACTTAAGTTTTAGGAACTCCTGAATAGCGAAATCACAACAACGTGGCGGAGGCGGAGGAGGCGGCGGCGGCCCTGGTAGTCGCCCCGGTGGTCAGAGCAATCGCGGCGGCGGAGAAGGCGGCGGACGTGGCGGCGAGCGCAATCAGCGTGGCGGCGGCGACGGAAATCAACAAAAGGGCCCGCAGACGGGTTCGTTTGGTTCCAGCGGCGGTGACGATGGTGGCTTGGAGGAAAACGTCGTCCGAATTTCGCGATGTGCTACCGTTGTGAAGGGTGGTCGCCGTTTCAGCTTTGGGGCTCTTGTGGTGGTCGGCGATCGCCGCGGTCGTGTCGGCGTGGGTTACGGAAAGTCGATTGAAGTTCCTTCGGCTGTCGAGAAGGCCAAGAAAATCGCTTCGCGCAATTTGATCAAGGTTCGCCTTGCAGGCGCCACTCTTCCCCATCGCGTGGTTGGCAAGTTCGGTGCGAGCCGCGTGGTGCTGGTGCCCGCCAGCGCGGGAACAGGGGTTATCGCCGGCACCAGCGTGCGGGCAGTGTTGGAGCTCGCGGGTGTTCATGATGTGTTGACAAAGAGTTTTGGTTCCAACGGCCCAAAAAATCTGGTGCAGGCGACGCTCAACGGGCTCACTTCGCTGATGCACCGCGATGATATCGAGCGGCTTCGCGGAGTGAAGATCGCAGGATGAAGCTTTTTTCCGGGTGGCACGGTCTGGCGACTTTTGCCAGGCCGTGAACCTCGTTTGTTAGGTGCTTATGAACATCACAGAAATTACCAGTCGAGCCGGTGCAGATAAGCGTCGCAAGCGCCTCGGTCGCGGCGAGTCGTCCGGGTCCGGCAAAACCAGCGGACGCGGAAGCAAGGGTGCGGGCTCGCGTTCGGGGTGGAAACAGCGCGGGTTTCAGGAAGGCGGGCAGATGCCCATCTTTCGGCGGATTCCCAAGCGCGGTTTTTCCAACTTTCAATATGCGCGCCGTTACGAAGTGGTCAATCTTGCGGAGATTGACGCGAAGTTTGAGGCCGGAGCGCATGTGACACCTGAGGCCCTGCACGAGGCCGGACTGGTCCGCACGCTGCGCTTGCCCATCAAGATTTTGGGCAACGGCACGCTGACCAAGAAAATGAAAATCGAGGCATCGAGTTTCAGCGCCTCGGCGATGGAAAAAATCAAGGCGGCCGGCGGCGAACCCCGCGAGTTGCAACTGGCCTAACGAAAGCACAAACGAATGCTCGCTACGTTTATTAACATCTTCCGAATTCCCGAGCTCAGGAACAAGCTCCTGTTCACTTTCGGGATGCTGGCGATCTACCGCATCGGGTACTACGTGCCCATGCCCGGCGTCGATCAAAGCGCCATGCTGGCGAGCCGCCCGGTCCGCGGCGGCGGCCTGGCGAGCCTGATCGACACCTTCGAATTGTTCACCGGTGGAAATTTATCCCAGAGCACGATCTTCGGGCTGGGCATCATGCCGTATATTTCGGCATCCATTATTTTCCAGATTCTCGCGACCGTGGTCCCATCGCTCGAAAAGCTTCAGCAGGAGGGCGAGAGCGGCCGGCGCAAGATCCAGGAATACACGCGATACGCCACGGTCATCCTTTGCATCATCAACGCGGTGGTGTGGATGCGTTACCTGGTAAGTTCGAACTTCATCTACACGGATTTCACGGGCTCCTGGATTGGGCTGTCCTTTAATTACATGGTCCTTTCTTTGCTGATGCTCACCACGGGCACCCTTTTTCTGATGTGGCTTGGGGAGCAGATCGACGAATACGGCATGGGCAACGGTATTTCGCTCATCATCATGGCCGGGATCGTGGCCCGCATTCCCAACGCGATTATTTACGTGTTTGAGAACATCAATGTCCGGGGGGCTCAGGCAGGCCAGATGGACATCCCCAAGATTCTTTTCCTGGTAGTGATGTTCGTGAGCGTGATTGCCGGTGCGATTTTGATTACACAGGGTCAGCGGCGCATTCCTATCCAGCAGGCCAAGCAGACTCGCGGACGCCGCGTCTACGGCGGACAGCGACACTACCTGCCGCTGCGGGTCAATCACGGCGGCGTCATGCCGATCATCTTCGCCAGCTCGATGCTCATTTTCCCCGGCGTGATTTTCGGTGCGATTCGCAATGTCTGGCCCAACCGCTTTTGGCAGTTCTGGGAGAATGCCTTCGCGGGCGGCACCTACATCTACACCTTGGTCGAAATTGCAGCGATTTTCTTCTTTGCCTACTTCTGGACCACGGTGCAGTTCCGTCCCAAGGAGATGGCCAACAATCTTCGCGACTACGGCAGCTTCATCCCCGGTCTCCGGCCCGGCAAGCGGACGGCGGACTACCTGGAAAAAGTCATGGGGCGGATCACCTATGTCGGCGCCGGCTTCCTGGCATTGATCGCCATCATTCCGACGCTGGTGGCAACTTCATTACAAATTCCATTCATCGTTTCCGCCTTCCTGGGCGGAACGGGATTGTTGATCGTGGTAAGCGTGACTTTGGACATGGTCCAGCGCATCGAGGCCAACCTGATCATGCGTAATTACAAGGGCTTCCTGGGCGATGTTGGACCCATTAAGGGGTCGCGTACGTAGAAAGGTAATCACTAAAGTTCAATCT
>JBKJYI010000140.1:0-10583 GCA_046715855.1 Phycisphaerae bacterium | reverse complement strand
ACGCGGAGGCTTTGTTCTTGCGCAAATTAGCTTAGGGCCATTGGGGTAGGCCCGCACCGGGAAGGATTCAGTGCATAGCTCGACCGTTAAACTGCTGTAGCATATTCTAGGGCACCAAGAGGACATCCAAATCAGGGAATGGCCAGGTCGTCGTGGGGATGGCCTCGTCAATATTTGGATTGGTTACGTAGATGGTTCCGGTCATATCGGCGGCTCCACTCGCCACTTCACTGGCATCGATCTTGATCGTATGTCGCGCTTGCTGGTCATCTACGTAGCAATTGTCGAAGCGGATTCCGCCCGGCGCTCCGGCAATCTTCGTCCCCATGAACTTCAAGAGAAAGGGATGTTGGGTGGAAAGGCGGGCGATTCGCCGCCACTCGCAATTCACAAACCGCAGCTCAAACGCCGTGCTCAAATTCCATTTGATTCCCAGGCCCGAGTACTCGGTTATCTCGATCAAACTGTCACGGAACTCGAGAAAACCACCCGGCGGCCCATGTTCGACGATCACGGCTCGCAAGCCCGGCTGGTGTGAACCTTGGATGAGCATGTTCTGCACCGTGACGGAAATCGGCCGGGAGGTGGCATCCAGGTACGACAGGTTGGCCAGGAAACCGCTGCCGGAATTTCCCGATGCCGTGCAGTTGATCAGCTTGACGTTGGTCAGCACGTCCTTCGGATAATCGGGCTCCAAGTCGATTCCCGCCTGCGGTGCGGTGCCGCCGGTGTTGCGGAGCGTGCAGTTTTCTATCGTCAGGTTTTCGGCGGACAGCACGCTGATGCCCTGGCGGTAATTATCGAAACAGTCGCAGTCCTTGATCAGAATGTCCCGAGGCGGAATGCGGGCGTAATCGTCAATCGGGCCGATGTAGATGCCGTCACCGCCCGAACTTTGAAAGGAAAGGCCCAGCACCTGGATGTTGCGGACCTTTTGCAGGAACAGCACGTGGCGGAATTCGGAGACGGTATAGGCGCTGCTCATGTAGTCGGCTTTTCGCATGCGCAGCACCGCGTTGTACCCCCGCAGGATGACGTTGCTGACGCCATCGGCCGAGAGGAGGCAGTCGTACGTGCCGCGAAATGCTCCGAGCTTGGCCGTCAGAACCACGCCGGCTTCGAAAACGACTTCCTGATTACTTACCAGGAACAGCGGGCGGACAATCCAGTCTCTACCGACGTTCGGAATAATGACCGTCTTGGCGCCCGAGTTGATCGCGCTTTGAATCGAGTGCGTGGCGTCGTTCTCGTCGAACCCCCACCAGCCCGCGTTGGCCGTTGTCAGCGAGCCAGCGAGAACGAGATCGATCGCAGGCTGATTGACGGCTAATGGCCCGGTTGGCACCTCCTCGCCCGGGATCTCGTCGGGATCTTCCACCGGTGGCGGCTCGGGTTCATGGATATCCGGCTCATCGGGGGTGGTTGGTTCGCCAATGCCGGGGTCCTCTTGCGGTTCTTGATCCGACGGGTCTTCTCCTGGCGGCACGGAGTCAGCGGGCAGCACCAGTTCATGCTCCGCGAAAACGATCGTGCCATCGGGCAGCTCGGCCTGAAGCATGATGGTGTATGTGCCCGGCCAGCTGTAGGTGTGTTCGAGCTTGGGGCCCCGGCCCGTGCGTCCGTCGCCGAATTCCCATCGGAAAACGATCTGCCCGGGATTTTGCAAGGCTGAAACCTGGGCCTCGATGATCATGGAGCGTGGATTGCAGCAGTACACCGGTTGCACGGCGATGGCGATGGAGGGCTTGTTGGTGGTTACAGAAGGAGATGCAGTTCCACCCCGATCGCCAGGAATGGATTCGACGCGCGAGCCAAGGGTGGGCAGCGGGGCAGAGGGATTAATGCCGCCGCACCCGCTTAGGCAGAAAATAACTAACCCGGCCAGCGTCATTGTGCAGAGAACCCCCCAAGGCTCACTGAATCCGCCACCGGGCGGCTTCTTTCCCTCGACCATATTAGGGCCCCCCTCTATCCCAAAGCAACCGATAATCGCATTCGGGAATCTCCCCCTCTTCGGAAGCTTCCTGCCTACAATCTACGATTGCTCGTTTTGAGGGCGGCACAGTTGGGTGATAGGCTCGATAATCTGCTTTTCTGGCGGCTTTGGCAGTGGTGAGAGTTTGTCCCCGCGCAAGTTTCGGCGGAATGAGGGGCTATTAACCAACGGGACATCGCCCCGGCCGAGGGGTTGGCGGTCACGCAAGCCGATAATGCTGCATGGAATTGGCGCTGCTCGCAAGACAGCGCCGGGCAGGAATCACGAGACTTTGTTTTGGAATTTGCCGCCGAAACGCTGGTACGCGCCCGCTCGAATCCGCAACAGGAGGCGACCGCCTCCCACCTTCTCCCAAATGCGAAGACAGACTGTACGCACCAGATGCCCAGGTCCCTGTCGGCAAATTTTCGGTGGGCCCTGACAGGAAACGTCGTCAATGCGCTGTGCCAATATGGAATGATCGTCGTGCTGGCCCAATGGGGCACGCATGTGGCGGTCGGCCGGTTCGATCTCGGCCTGGCGATTGCCTCCAACGTTCTGGCGCTAACCATGCTTCAGCTTCGCAATGTGCAAATCACCGACACCCATCGAACTTTTCGCTTCGCCGATTATTTTGGGACGCGCATCGTTTGGACGATCATCGGACTTGGGGCGATTACCGTCTGGGGAATGCTGGCCAGAGACGACAGAACCACGTTCTGGATCATCATGCTCGTCGGTCTGATGAAGTGCGTGGACAGTCTCTCCGACATCGTTCGCGGACTGTTTCAGTTTCACGAGCGAATGGACCTTAATGGGACCAGCTTGATCGTCCGAGGTATCTTATCCTTGCTGGCGCTGACCGTTGCGATGATTCTGACCGGCAGTGTGGTGTTCGCGGCGGCCGCAGCTGCAGTTTCCTATCTGGCCGTCTTCGTCGCTTACGATTTGTTTCTCGCAAAACGAATTCTCTCTTTGCAATCTGCGAGCGGAATAATCGACAAGGAGCTTCGACCTCGCTTTCGGTTGCAGGCGATGGCGCAGCTCACGTGGATCGCGTTGCCGCTCGGTGCGGTGATGGCCATGATCAGCCTGCAAAGCAACATTCCGCGTTATGTGCTGGAGGGTTATTATGGCACCAGTTCACTCGGCTATTTCGGTCCGCTTGTCTATCCAATGACAGCAGGCATGATGGTCATCACGGCCATGGGGCAGTCGGCCTCGCCGCGCCTGGCGAAATATTTCGTTGACGACGTGCGCGCGTTTACGCGCCTTCTGGGCAAGCTTTCGGGCATTTCAGCGGCACTGGGCATCGCCCTCATCGTCGGCACCTACTTTCTGGGCGACCGTGTCTTAACTCTGCTGTATGGTCCCGAGTACGCGGTCTACCATCGAGAATTTGAGGTTCTTGCGATTGCCTCGGGCATACAACTCATCAGCAGTTGCTGGGGGTATGGCATGACCGCGGCCCGGTGCTTTCGCCTTCAAGTCGTATTGACCGTGATCTCGTGCGTAGCAACATTGGCGGCTTCCTATATTCTGATCCCTCGCTACGGCGTGATGGGCGCGGCGCAGTCCGTTTTGGTCACCTCGCTCTGCGTGGCGATAGCCTATTCAGTCGCAATGTTCTGGGTGATTCGCTCGGGCCGAGCCCGAAAAACTGCCGGGTATTGAGCAACGATCGATGATGCCTTCTGCCACCACACTGAATTTGCAGCCCGATCGAAAGCACTCTTGCGAGATGAATGCGCCGTTGCGCGCGTTGCATGTACTGTCGTCGCTGGCCCGAGGCGGAGTCGAAACCTGGTTGATGGACTTGGTGCGTAACCTGCCGCGCGGCGAACTGGCTATCGACGTATGCCTGATCGGGAATTCGCATGGACCATACGAAGACGAATTTCGCGCCCTCGGGGGCGTCGTGCACCGTTGCCCGATGAGCCGCAACCCGTGGGCTTTCTCCAGTCATTTGCGCCGACTCCTATTGCGCGAACACTACGATGTGGTTCACAGTCATCTGTACCACTTCTCCGGCGTCGTGCTGCGCGCGGCGGCTCAAGCCAACATTCCGCAGCGCGTGGCACACAATCACCCCGTCGAGGATTTGAAGGCCGGCGGCTTGTTCCGAACAGCGTACGTTCACTGGATGCGGCGGTGGATGACCCGGTATGCAACCGATTTCGTCGGCCCAACCCGCGCAAGCCTGGAAGCATTCTGCGGGCCGGACTGGCAGCGCGACCCGCACAAAAAAGTCTTATACAATGGGGTCCGCATCGAGCGATTCTTACGGCCTGTTGATCGCTTGCTCGTGCGCAAGGAGCTGGACATTCCTGTGGATGCCAAGATCATCCTCAACGTGGGACGCTTCGTGCCCCACAAGCGGCAGTCTTTTTTGGTGGACATTGCCAAACATCTTTTGAACCGGCGAAGCGATGCGGTCTTTTTGCTCATCGGCGACGGACCGGGGCGTGAAGACGTCGAACGACTCGTGAAAGAGGCCGGCCTGATGGAAAAGTTTCGATTTCTTCGCGGCGCCCCGGACATTGATCGTTACTGGCTCTCGTCGGATGTGTTCGCGTTTCCTTCGGTCAATGAAGGCTTCGGCATCGTAATCGTAGAGGCAGCCGCCGCCGGCTTACCCGTGATCGCCCAAAATATTCCTGGAGTCCAGGAGGCTGCCACGGCGTGTGAAAACCCCGTATTACTGTCACTCGGAGCCACACCGGCGCAGTGGGTCGACGTCCTTCTCGCCGCGCTGGATCGCCCCGCAAGGTCCGTCTCGCAGCGCGCCGAAAGGCTCCGCTCATTTCCTTTTACGATCGAATCGTCCCTTGAATCTCTGAAGAATCTTTACCATTTGGGTCAGCCCACTCAAGGAGCCCGGTCCTGATGCAAAACAGCTTCTCGGGTTACGGCGCATCGTCCACCGCAGGATTGGCGGAACTCGACTTTCATTCCCCCTTCGTGCACGCCAGTCGTTCCGCATGGAACACAGTCATCCTGCTGGCGCTTTTTCTTCTTCCCGTTTCATTGGTGCCCGCAACGTGGGGAACTTTCTTTCGCATCCCGCCGCTGCCCTACGTTTGGTGGACCGAAAATCTCCTCCTGATGTTCGCAGTCACCGTCCTGGCACTGAAATTCCTGACCGGCTCTCGCGTCCGTCTTTCCACCCGGCGATGGTTGCTGATGCCGATGCTGGCGCTGACCTTGTGGCAGATCATTTCGCTGGTTTGGAACGATCGCGACCGTGACATGCGGCTTTACTCCCTTACTCAGAGCCTGCTGATGTGCGCCGCTGTCATAGCGGGAACGCTGCTCGCTTCGGGAATGTCCACCATAGAGCGGCTGCGCCTGGCTCGCTGGCTCATCTGGCTTGTGGGCGGGATCGTGGCTGTCTACGCCGGCCTTTCACTCGTCTTCCCCGGCTGGCGGCCCAGCTACGACTATGCCGACGTAAGCACCAAAGGCCTGAACTTCATCCGCATGTTCGGGCCGTTGGGCACGTCTACGACGTTGAACTTCGTCCTGCTGCCCATGCTGGGAATCTGCGTCGGCATGCTCTTCCTCCCTCGATCATGGAAGCCGGTATGGGCCGCCGCCGCGATTTTCTTCTCCGGCTGCGTCGTCCTGACCGGAAGCCGCGGAGGCCTGCTGAGCTTTGCGGTCTATTGCGTTTTGCTCCTGCCGTCTCTGCGATTGCGATCCTTCGTCTTCCTCGCACCCGTCAGCGTCATTCTCGCCTGCGTCATCGTGCTGGTGGGCGTCCCCGAACGATTTCGCGAATTCGAAGATCGTTCCCGAATTGAGAGTTATTCTACCGCACTGCGCGCCTGGTCTGCGGATCCCATCACCATCGCCTTCGGCACAGGGCATGGCGAGCTTTATTCGAAATTGCACGACGATTCGGTCCGCCACATCTACGGCGAAGACCGCTGGTTCCTTTTGGACGACAAGACCCAATTCGGATTCACTCTTCGCAACAGCCATTCCGCCTTCGTCCGCAGCCTCGCGGAAACAGGCATCGTCGGCTTCGTTCTCCAATGCATCCCACTGCTCTGGCTGCTGGGCCGGCTCTTGCTCCCCCAGCCCGGTCCTTACGACCGCACCCGCCTGTTCGGCCGAAGCGTGCTGGCCGGCTGCGTGGCCATGTTCGCCTACATGGCCGCCGAGGAATTCTTTATCACCGCCTTCTGGGTCACCGTGCTCTGGATCATGTTCGTGGTCATCGGCTCCGAAACCGTAAATGAGGAAGCCAAGGCCTACTCGTAAGCGATAAATCGCCCGGTGAAGACTCATGCGGATCTTGGATGTGCCGTGCTTGGTGGAGCGCCGTCCCTTAGGGACGCTAACTGCGCTGGAATTGTGTGTGCTGCTTTGTGAGCAGTGGATGGCGCGATTGTACTGAAGCGCAGTTAATTTTTGGGATTCGTATTATTTCACCGCCAGGACGCGCGTATACTTCTGCGTCGCTTCGATCTCGCGAACACTCGCAAATTTATGCCGAATGGTCGCCTCTCCATTCGTCCCTTTTCGAACGTCAAGAATCAAATGCCCGCCGGGCCGCAGCAACTCGTGCACGCGATCCAGATAAGTCTCCACCGGATAATGAAACCCCCACGAAATCAGCGAAATCACCAGATCGACCGGTCCCTCAATTTCAATTCGATTGTGCTCCGTGGCCTGAACCAGTTCGATCTTCTCGCCGGCGACCCCGTTCGCGATCAAAACCTCCTTGGCGACATCAAGCGAATTGTAAAATGCCCCCTTCGACTTGAACCCGTAATAAACGCTATCCACCTGCGTCTTGTCCAGCAGGAAAAACGTCGGCCGGCTTTCCGCGTAGTGCCTGTTCAACATCACATCGATGCCGCCGATTCCACAGCCCACGTCGAGGATGGCCGAACACTGTTCCGGCAGCGCCGGCCGTATGCTTTCATACTCGCGGGCGATATCCTCATTGAACAGTTCCTTGACGCAGTGCTTGCGAAAACGAGCTTCGACAGGCACCACGAAGTTGGTCAATTCCCAGGGTGAAAGCTTGCTCAAAGCGCGATAGACAATGCTCCGCGGCAACGCCAAATACCCCGTCCGCTGCAAGAGCACATATCGAATGGCATGATCCGGCAAGTATATTTCAGTGTTCAACAGTCCCTCCTTGGCCGATGGTTAGCTCCCGCCCTCGATTTTGAACGTGCGGCTGTGCGAAAACCCATCATTTTGCGCTAACCCGTTCTCTTGGCTAGAATACACACGATGCCTGGAATCCGCGAAAAAGTCGTCGTCGCCATGAGCGGCGGAGTGGACAGCAGCGTGGCCGCGTGCCTGCTCGTTGAGCAGGGCTACGAAGTCATCGGCCTTTTCATGCGGGTTGGAAACGCTGAAACACCGAAAAACCAAAACGCCGAAACAGAAGGCACGCAGGTAAACGTCCAAAAGTCCAAAAGTCCAAAAGTCCAAACAACCGCAGCAGAGGCACGGGGTCGCGCCCATCAGGGCTGTTGCAGCGCCACCGATGCCTCCGACGCGCGCTTTGTCGCCGGCATGCTCGGCCTGCCGTTTTACGCCCTCAACTTCGAAAAGGACTTCGACGCCCTCATCAATCACTTCGCCGACGAATACGCCCGAGGCCGCACCCCCAACCCCTGCGTCGTGTGCAATGACAAGTTCAAGTTCGGCCGCCTCTTCGAATACGCCGACGCCGTGGGGGCGAAGTACGTCGCTACCGGCCACTACGCCCGCATTGACCGCAGCAGCGGAGAGCCGCGCCTCCTTCGCGGCGTCGATCGCAAGAAGGACCAGTCCTATGTGCTATTCGGCTTGCGGCGGCCGGTACTGGATCGCATTCTGTTCCCCATCGGCGATATCACCAAGGACGAAGTGCGCCGCATCGCCGCGAAGTACAACCTGCCGAATCAGAACAAGCCCGACTCGGTCGAAATCTGTTTCGTTCCCGACCGCAACTACGCCCGCGTGGTCCGCGAGCGCCGCCCCGACGGCTTTGCGGAAGGCGACGTCATCGACGCCGAGGGAAGTGTCATCGGCCGGCACGACGGGATCGCCAACTACACCATCGGCCAGCGCCGCGGCCTGAAGATCGCCGCCGGCAAACCCATTTACGTAACCCAGCTCGACGTGCTCAACAACCGCGTGGTCATGGGTGAGGGCGATGCCCTGCTCGCTGACGGTTTGACCGCCGACCGCGTCAACCTTCTCTGCGATGGCCTCGACGACCGCTTCCGCGCCCACGTCAAAATCCGCTACCTGCACGAGGCCGTCCCCGCCACCGTCCAACTGCTCGACGGCGCCCGCGCCCGCGTCGTCTTCGACGAAGCTCAGCGCGCCGTCACCCCCGGTCAGGCCGTCGTTTTCTACGATGGCGACACCGTCCTGGGCGGCGCGTGGATTGAATCGCCCATGCACAACGACAGCCAAACGGTCACCCGTGGACAAACAGCGTTCGCGGCTCACTGACTCCGTGGCTTCGCCTCCTACGAACTCCGTTTCCAGAAGTTCCTGCCTGATGCTTCACGCCGGCGCGCTGGGAGATTGCGTTCTGACATTGCAACTGGCGGCTGCGATACGACATGCAGGGTACCATGTGTCGATAGCCGCACGGTCGCCGATTGCCAATTGGGCGGCGCGGCGGGAGATGATCGATGAAGCCATCTCGCTGGATCGCTTGAGTCCATTGCTTTGGGGAGCCAACCCGCTTCCTAACGGGCGCGGCTCTGATGTATGCTCGCTCTTCGAGAAGGTCGATCGCATCATCAGCTTCCTTGGTGGACCCCACGAGTCTGTAGCAAAAAACCTGTCAATGCTTTGCGGCCCCGAACGCGTCATCCACATCGACCCCCGTCCTACCGAAAATACCATCCGCAACGGCATCCATATCACCAAGCAATGGGCGGCCGAAATCCGCAGGCACGGCTTCGATCTCAAATTTGAGATTTCAGATTTGCCATTCGGGGAGATGGCCGTCGGTCAATCACCAGGTATCGCATTGGCCAATCGCCACTTCGCCTTATCGCCAACCCACCACATCGCCAGATCAATCCTGGTTCATCCCGGCAGCGGAGGCCGCGCAAAGTTCTGCCCGCTCGAAGCCCTGGAAACATTGGTGCAGGAATTGCTGGCGCATGGTTGGAACGCCCGGTGGATGATCGGCCCTGACGAAGTGGAGCGCGACGGGCCGGAATTCCGGCGGCGATTGGAACGCACCGCGCCCGTGATCTTCGAGGAATCAGTGGAGGCCGCCGCCGACTGCGTCGCCGCTGCGGATGCCTTCATCGGCAACGACGCCGGCATGACCCACGTAGCCGCCCTTGCCGGTGTCAACACCGTGGCACTTTTCGGCCCCTCCGACCCCCGCGTGTGGCGACCGCTTGGATCAAATTGCACGGTTTTTCGATTCCCATCCACGGACGGGCTCGATAGAAACTGGATGGAATCGATGAGTCGAATGATCGCGGGCAACTGGTGAGGAATGATGGTTTTTTACCACGAAGGACACCCAAAAAAAGCAAAAGGCCGGCGGGCATTTGCACCCACCGGCCTTTTCAGTTTTCGAGGTTCGGATTTCGATCCCGGCGAGCCGAGACGAACTTCACTTTTACGTCACGGGCTCGGGCAGGCGGCCAGACTCTTGCCGTTCCAAACAATGAATCCGTTCCCGTTGAGCATATCGATCAGCGTTATGATGTCAGCCGGCACACAGAGGTTGCTGCGATCCAGGTCGCAGTGATCGATGGTCAGCGGCGGAACACGAACCCCGTTGAGGTGATCAATCAGAGCGATAATGTCTGCCGGAGCCGTAAAAAGGTTGCCGCTGGTGTCGCCCGGCAAGCTGCCGATGCACTTGGTTGTATTGGTACCCGTGTGTGTGACGCAGGTCCACTTGCCCGCCGGGATGACCGTGCTCAAATTCGCAGTCACCGTTTGAGCCACGGTGTTCACACTGGAGACCGTCGGGCACGGAGCGCCGGCCGGGGTGCACGCCACGGTGAAGTCGGCGGGCGCTGCACTGCCCACGCTGCAACCATTGGCAAACGTAAGAGCGATGGAGTTGAATCCTTGAAGCGTTCCGGAAGCGTTCGGAGCGTGTGGGCGACGAGCGTCAACCGAACAGTGCGCGGGATTGCTCGAGGCGATCCCGCCGCAGCCGCCGACGGTAATCTGGAGATTTGCTACGACGTTCACTCCCGCGGCCTCGGTAGCGAGGAACACATTGGCGAGCACCTCGCCGTCCTTGATCACGTTGGCGAAGCCGTTAAGGACTTGCAAGTTATAGACGCCAGGCGCTGCGGGAGCCGTGAGCGAGCCCGTGGCGATCACGGCCGTGCCGCAAACCGCAGGCTGGGCAACACCCAGAATCGGCGTGCCGATTGGGAACGGAGCACAGTTGGGTGCACAGGCCGGATTATCGACGCTGTTCTTTATGGTGTTCTGACCGCCGCCGAACTGCACCAGAACGCCGCCGATGAGTGTGCCGCCGTAACCGGCCGGGTTGGTGATGCCCTCAGGCTTCACGAAAGCGCGCATCGGGTTGGCACATGAAACGGTGCCCGTCGGAGTAACGATCGTGTTGGCGGGAAGTGCTCCGCCGGTAAAGCTC
>JBKJYI010000139.1:0-10275 GCA_046715855.1 Phycisphaerae bacterium | reverse complement strand
TGTTCGCGGCCAATGAGCTGCAGTTCGACTATAGTAAGGAGGCCAGGCAGTATTAAATGCTGGTTCTGGGGAGCATGCTCTCGACGGTAATCTGGTACAGGCTCATCGTAAGGCAACAAGGCAGCCGGGCAACGAGGCAACAAGGCAAGGAAGCGATTAATGAATCGTTGGATAAAAATCCGGCGTGGAGCGGAGTGCGAAAACGAGAAGGCTTGATTTGGGGGTCTGCATATGTGGTTGTGACAGCGCTGGCGTTTCATGCGAATTACTTGATGGCACTGACGGTCGCGGGACAAGTGATCTGGGGATCGGTGGTTGTCGCATCGCGCCAATCGATTTCAAAATTGAGATTTCAAATCAGGGACTTGGCCGTTCCCGCGGGCGTCTTGCTTGCCACCGCTGCCCTGTGTGTGCCAATAGTGTGGCACTTCCTGCGCCATCGAACTTCGGTGTTTCAAGGCCTCGATTGGATTGCCAGGCCCACGTTCGGCGGCGCGATGAAAGTGCTCGGAGAGGTTTCATTCGGGCCGGTCTGGGTTTGGGCCCTGCTCGTGCCGGCGGTCATCGCATGGGGAGGGGTGGCAAAAACGCCGAAACGCCAGAACGCCGAAACGCCCAAACCAGGGGGTGGGTTGCAGGCATCCGAACCCACGATGAGGTTGGTTACATCGCCGCATCGCCACGTGGCCATATTACCACATTCGAGCGGCGTATTTTCGTTGCTGCTGATCTGGCTGGGCGCAGCGTGGGGGGGCTTGCTGGTGATTTCGTGGATGGCGCACCCCGCGATGGTACTGCGCTATGCGCTGCCCGCTGCGGCCCCGGCGATTTTGCTGCCGCTCATTGTGCTTCGTCGTTTCGATCGGCGGTTGCCGCTGTTAGTGGCCGGGCTGTTTGTTGCGGGGACGGCGCCGGCGTGGACTGGCCGCATCGATCAGGTGCAGGCGGGGTTTCGCGAAATGGTCGCTTTTTTGGACGAGTACGCCGATCCGCAGCGTGAGGCCATCGTGGCGGTCGTTGAGCGGACCAGCTCGCCGGGGTGGGAGGAAATGGACCTGCTGGGGTTTGAATACTACCGAAGTTCGAAATTCGAAATTCGAAGTTCGAAGAAAGGCAGCGAGGCAACAAGGCAACCAGGCGGGCGAGACAACGAGGCAACCAGGCAACCAGGCAACGGGCAAATCGAAATATTACCACATTACGATATTACCACGTTACCACCTCCGCCGACTGAAGTTTTGTATTTGCGTAACGGCCAACCCGACGGAGATCAGCCGATTCTTCGCGACTCGCGGGCGCTGTGGCTGGTGACGTTTCTGGCCGACCCAACGGAGGCACTGCGGGCTGCAGGGCGGCGGGTCGAACAGATCGAAATCGAGGGCAAACTTTTCGACCAGTTATACTTCGAGCCCTATCGCCTGATCCGCGTGGCCGCAATGAAATGACGAAATGACTTGCCTTGCTGCCTCGTTGCCTTGTTGCCTCGAAATTACGACCCCGTGTACGAATTCTGAGAAAGTCGAAAGTCGGCCAGGTCCACGTCGAAATCGTCGTCGAGATCAAGAAAACGACAGAGGTACGCAGACTGCTCATTCGCCAGTGAAGCCATTTTCGAACAACGCAAAATCTTTCAGATCGACGTCCTGATCGCCGTCGAAATCGAACAAATACCAGGCTCTGAATGTCGGCATCAAATCCGGTCCGCTATCGCCTGAGTTTATGATGGTTCCTAACACCGCATGATCCGTCGTATCGATGCGCCCGTTGTTATCCCAATCAGCCGGCGAGCCTCGAATCGCCAGGCAGTGATGCGGACCGGCGGCAATGGCGATGAAATTCGCATTCGGCAGTGGAATATTCAATTGACCCGCACTGTTGTTGCCCCAGGCGACGATAAAACCATCGGCCTTAAGTCCGAGACTAAACTTGTCTGCCGCATCAATACTGATGAAGTCGGAGTTAGGGTGGGGGACGATGCATTCAGCGAAGTCTGGAGAAGAAAAGCAATCGAACGCTACGACTGAACCATCGCTCTTGAGACCCAAGTTATGGCTATCCGCTGAAGCAATCGCAACAAAACCTGAATTTGGTGGAAAAAAGCTTTGACCACCAGAAAACCAAACTATCGACCCGTCAGCCTTGAGACCAAAGCTTGTAGCCCAACGAGCAGCTACCGCGATGAAACCAGTATTCGGCGGAGGAAAGTCGCATGCGCCGGTGTCGTAACAACCGAATTTTGGATAGCAAATCCAACACCCCCACCCTTGCATCGATCCGTCCGCCTGCAGTCCCACGGCATGGTACGCATCAACCGCTATCGCAATGAAGTCGCCACTGATCGTTGGGACACGATGGTCACCCCATCCGACGATAGACCCATCGCCCTTCCAACCGGCGCTGGCGTATGGGCCTGCAGCGATACCGATGAAGTCGGAATTCAGTTCGGGAATCAGTCTTGTTTCGCCATAGTAGTCGGTTCCCCACCCTACAACTGAGCCGTCCCCCCTTAGGCCGAGACTGTGATAATCGCCAACTGCAACTGCGGTAAATCCACTATTCGGCGACGGGCCATTGCGTTGCCCTGAGTCATTTGCACCCCATGCTACGACGGACCCATCGGCCCTAAGACCTAAACCGTGTCCACCTCCAGCGGCCACGTTGATGAATCCGGAGTTAGGCGCAGGGACGCTCGTTTGATCCGAAAGATTGTTTCCCCATCCCACTATGGACCCATCGCTCTTGAGACCCAAGCTTTGACTCGCGCCAGCGGCAAGTGCGATAAAGCCAGTGTTGGGTCCAGGAACATTGATCTGACCGGAGTAATTAGATCCCCAAGCTACAATGGATCGGTCGGCCTTCAGACCCAAGCTGTGACCCCCGCCCGCAGCAAGTGCGATAAAGCCAGTGTTGGGCCCAGGAATGTTTATCTGACCGGCGCTGTTGTTTCCCCACGCTACTATGGAGCCGTCGGCCTTCAGACCCAAGCTATGCTGATAGCCGGCAGCGACTGCAATGAAACTGCCATTGGGTAATGGAACAGTACATTGACCGTAGTCGTCGTACTCATATTCACATCCCCACGCAACAATGGACCCATCGGCTTTCAAGCCTAGACCATGATACCATCCTGCAGCAATAGCGATGAAACCAGTGTTTGGCGTAGGAATGTTCGTCTGACCGCTGGTATTCGACCCCCACGCTGCGATGGACCCATCGGATTTAAGAGCAAGGCTGTTGTACCCTCCCGCAGCAACGCTGATGAAATCGGCATTGGATACCGGTAAGTCGCCATGATGTCGCCCCCAAGTAACGATAGTCCCGTCGGCTTTCACACCAAGACTGTGCTCAGCTCCCGCAGTAATTCCCACGAACCCGCTAGACAGATCGACGCCCATCACCTGCAAACCCCAGCCAACGATGGAGCCTTGAGGGCGCTCAACGAGGAGGCGAGTGGGTGGAACGGCGAGGAGCGATGACGAAGCAAAGAGCAAGTTGACCACGAGACCACGCCAGAGGCGGCGAATATAGTGTTCGTGGAGAGATTTTTTCGCGCGAACGCAAAATGTAGGCATGACCGTGTTCCCCCAAGTCGTGGTGACCGGATGCTGCACTGCTAATGATAACATCTTGAGGCCCTTCATGTAACCCTTTAAACGCCCGCATCGTTTTTTCGCGGCCGAGGTAATCTTCGCGCGCGGCGCATGTTATGAATGGCGAAGAGGCGGAGGGTCCGCCCACGGAGAGTTGTAATGCCCGGTATCTGTCATGCTGAGCACAGCGCAGCATTAACCTGTCATGCTCGGCGCAGCATCAGCCTGTCATGCTGAGCGCAGCGAAGCATCTCGGATGCAGGAAAATGCATGACTAACGAAGAAAAAGCCTGCAAAACGCGATCTCAAGGCGAACCCAAATCGGGATAGGAAAACCGCATTGGCATTCTCAAACGGGCGATTCGTGCTTTCTTGCAAAACAAAAAAGATGCACAACGAACCCATTCGCCAAATCACGCTAAGTGCCTCATGCCTTCGTTTGGACTTTTGGATTTTTGGACTTTTGGCCGTTTCGTCCCCGCTCCCTTACGGTCGCGGCTCTGTTTAGCGGCGGGGGGTAAGGGGCTGTGGTTCGAGGATTTTTCCCTGGATCAACCCCGATTGGCTCTTGAAAGTCAGTCCCTCGCGCTGAATCTGATCGAGCACGACGTTGAGTGTGGCCATGGCTTCGGCGAAGCGGCCCACGGACAGGACCGCCCCCTCGTACAGACGCGGGTCGTTGGCCAGCATGCCCAGCGTGCCCTTGCCCTGGGCGATCTGATGCATGGAGAAGGCCAGCGACTGCGTGCTGTTGTCGAGGTTTTCGAGAACGATGTAGAGCTTGTCGAAGTTGCGGTCGAGATCGACCTTGGTCTCCTCGATGCCCTTGTTGAGGTTTTCGGTGATTCGCTGCGATTGCGTGCGCCACAGCTCGACCGTGTGGCGAAGCTGCTCGGTGGCGGACTTGATGTCGCGGACCGCGCCCTGAAATTCGCCCTTGACGCTGGGGTCGCCGACGACCTCATCGATGTTGGAGATAAGGCGGTCGAGACGCTCCACGACCGTCGTGATGTTGGGCGTCAACTCCGAGCCTGGCGCCGTCACCTCGGCAAGCGGACGGGGCTCGAGCAATTGGGCGAGGTTGCGAGCGGCGGGAGTTGCCTCTCCGGCGAAGTCGCCGATATTGTTGAATGTTCTTTGGAGGGACTCCACCAGGTCCTTGCTGATCATTTCGCCGATGACGCTGTGCATCTCGCCGATGATCTGGGCATTTTCTTTGGGCAGAACGGCCATATCGCCCGCGGGATCGACGACAATGTCGACGCGGCCGCTACCGAAGCCAAGAGTAGCGCCATAGAGCTTTGCGTACGCTCCCTGAGGAATGACGTACTTGTCCTTGATGCGCGTGACTACGATGACGCCGCGATCGGGCCGGGCGGTGTTGACGAAGCGCAAGTCCTTGACCCGGCCGACTTCCACGCCGTTGAGCATGACCGGGCTGCCGGGGTTGATGCCGCGAAGCTCGCGCGTGCCGACGATCTCCAGCGTCCACTCGTTGGCCCCCAGCCAGTCGGGCGTTTCGCCGAACCAGGCCATCAGGGTCGCGAGAATGATGAGCGACATCACCACGAAGAATCCAACGGCGAGGTTTCGCGTAGACTCTGTCATACTTTTTCCTTTGATTGGAACGTTTTGAGCACGTCGGGCGCGCACATTCCCTGGACGAAGTTGCGGACCCTCGGATCTTGTACGTTGTCGATGGATTCGGGGCTGCCGTCAAAGATGAATTTTCCGCGAAAGAGCATGACGATGCGATCGGCGACTTTTCGGGCACTGGCCATGTCGTGGGTGACGACCACGCTGGTGACGGCGAGTTCGCGTTTGAGCTTGATGATGAGCTCGTTGATTTCGTCGGAGCGTGGCGGGTCGAGGCCGGTGGTGGGCTCGTCGTAGAGGATCATTTCGGGGTCCAGGGCAATGGCCCGGGCCAGGGCGACGCGTTTTTTCTGGCCGCCGGAGAGCTGGGCGGGGGATTTATTCTGGACGCCATCGAGTCCGACCATGGATAGCTTTTGCTTGACGATTCGATCAATTTCTTCGGTCGGTTTTTTGGTGTGCTCGCGAATGGGGAAGGCAACGTTTTGTGCTACGGTCATCGAGTCGAAGAGGGCACTGAGTTGGAAAAGGTATCCGAAGCGCGGGCGGATTTCGGCGAGATCGCGTTCCGGCAGCGTGTCGATGCGCCGGCCTCGGAAGTAGACCTCGCCGGAGTCGGGTTTGATGAGTCGAACCATGTGGTTGAGCAGCACGCTTTTGCCCGAGCCGGATTCGCCGATGATGACGGTCGTTTGGCCTTCCCGAAGTTCGAGGTTGACGCCATCCAGCACGATCAAGTTTCCGAATCGCTTGTGCAGATTGACCATGCGAACGACGGCCTCATCGGTTGGTTTCGCGGAGTCCGAAGTTTTTAAATCCGGGTCGTTCATCAAACCAGTGACTTAAAGCCATAGAGACCGCGATAGAGGCCGGAGAGGAAGTATCCTATGAAAAAGTCGGCGACGAGAATGGTGATGAAGCTCATGACGAATGATTGCGTGCATGCCAGGCCCACGCCGGCGGCCCCCGCTCGGCAATGGAATCCTTTGTAGCAGGAGATCAGGCCGATGGCGCCGCCGAAGAAAAGACTTTTGACCAGGCCAACCATGAGGTCCCATTTCTCGATGGATTCCTGGATGTAAAACCAGTAGGGCCCGGAAGGGACATTTTTCAGTTGCACGGCGATGAACCATCCGGATAGCGAGCCGCAGAAATCGCAGAAGAATGTCAGAAGGGGGGTGAGCAACAGGCAGGCCAGGAAGCGCGGCACCACGAGGTAGCGGATGGGGTCAACGCCCATCACGGTCATGGCACTGACCTGGTCGGTGACGCGCATGGTGCCCAGTTCGGCGGTGAGCGCGCCGCCGACGCGACCGGCCACCATGACTCCGGCGAGCACGGGACCGAGTTCCTGAACGAGACTGAGGCTCACCAGCACGCCCATGCGCTCCTCGAAGCCGGCCGACTTGAGCTGGTCGTAACTTTGGACGGCAAGGACGAGGCCGACGAAGGTGCCGGTGACAGCGATAACCGGGACGGTGCGGTTACCGACTTCGTAGAAGAGCGGCATGGTGCGCCTCCAGGTGCGTAACAGCAGGAGGCTGGGGGCCATCCATCGAATCGTTTGCCACGTGAAGATGCCGAATCGCCCGAAGAAGGAAAGCGTCTGGATGGTTTTCGCGCCGACGAGGGCAATCACGGGAAGAATCCGGGGAAGTTGCGTTTATCCACGTCAGAGGCTTCTGCTTCTGCGCCACGAAGCAGGAGCACCGATGAATTCGATGTATGTAACGAAGGTGCGCGCGCATGTCAAACGCAAGCATCTTTTCTGGACCGGAAACCAGAACCCAAAAGGCAAAAACCAATGTCACCGCGGAGACGCGGAGAACGCAGAGGTATCAACGCTTGCTTTGCACTTTGCGATTTCCGCGCCTCAGCGGTGAATTTCTTTGGAGCGTGTCGCGATAGCCTTTACCATCCTGTTATGTCGTTCGAGTTGAAATCGGCGTCGGTCATCGTCCCCGCGTTTCGTGAGGCGGCGAACATTACGGCGCTGACGGAGCGGCTGTTTGCAGCTGCGAAAACAAATGAGTGGATCATTGAGCTGATCCTTGTTGACGATGATTCGCGCGACGGGACCGAGGAACTTGTCGCGGACCTTTCGCAGCGCTACGACGTGCGGGTGATGGTGAGGCGCGGGGTGCGGGGACTTTCCAGTGCGGTGCTTGCAGGTTTTGCAAAGGCGAAACACGAAAAGCTGGCGGTGATGGACGCGGATTTGCAGCATCCTCCCGAGATCATCCCAAGCTTGCTTGAAAGACTCGACGATTCCAACTGTGATTTCGTGATTGCGACCCGATACGCGCAAAGCGGTGGTGTGAACTCAGACTGGCCGATGCGCAGGCGGCTGGCGAGCAAGCTGGGGACTTTGATTGCAGCACCCTTGGCTCGTTTGAGTGATCCGATGTCGGGTTGCTTTGCGATCACCAAAACGACGCTGGGGCGCGCGAGGGGCCTGGACCCGTTGGGGTACAAGATCGCCCTTGAGCTGTACGTGAAATGCGGATGCCGCCGGCCTTGCGAAGTGCCCATGCAGTTTGCGGCCAGAACTGCGGGCGAGAGCAAGGCCAGTTTCGCCGAAGGCGTTCGTTTTCTGCGGCACCTTGGGAAACTTTACCGATACCGGATGTTGCGACAGGGTAAGGAACCGAGGCAGTTAGATGAGACTTGAGGAGTGAAGCTCTTGCACCCCTTCAGGGTGCTGTTCTTTTTTCGCCCGCATACCGGGGGTGTCGCTGCGCTCAACCCCCGGCTACTATCGTTGACCCCTTCGGGGTCCGGTTGGCGACGCGATAACTTCGGTGACTGTTCGGAGTCGGTGAGACGATGCGGCAAATTGCCGCGAGATTTCGACGTACGGATTGCGACTTGCATGCATTATTGGTTGTCGAGCTTATTCGATAGTATGAGCGCCTTACAAAAACAGAGCCGCGACCGTGAGGAAGCGGTCAGATTTACGAGTAACCTTCGTTTTTGTTAGACGCTCTAAAGGGAGATAGCGATGCGGAAGTCTTGTGGTGTGTTATTTGCCACGTGCGTGTTAACGGCATTGTGCGGATGTGGACTGCTCGGCATCAACCTCATACCCGAAGACACCACGACGACCGTCCAGTACTACACGGCGCCATTTCTTTGCGAGTCAGACGTTGCGGGCGAACTTGTGCAATCATCGTTTGTCATCGTGCACAATCCCGAGGCCGATGAGGTGACCATCTATCGCCGCGCAGTGCTCGTGGGGTTGGAGACCGATCCGCTGCCCGATGGCGTGGTGTGGGATGAGCAGGAATTCGCTCCGGATCAGGCCGTGCGGCTGGATTGCGACGCTTTTGTCCGGATACTCACCGATGACGCGAACGCGACGTTCAACAGTGAATTCGCGCCCGGCTCGCGCCTGGATGGTTTTCTGACTTTTGCCATCGAGGCCGGCGGCGAAGTTGCCCGCCTGGATGCTTCGGTCCAATACATGCAGCCCGACGAATCGTTCACCATTGCCCCAATCGTGCCTTCACTGGTTACGGTCGAGTCCTGGCCGCCGAGCACCACCGTCAATCCGATCCCCGAATAAAAAAAGCTTCGGTGAGGGCGCGATTGCGGGCCTCACCGAAGCTCTATTTCTCATTACTTCGGAGACCGGTTGGACCCCTGAGCAGAAGGGCCAAGCATTTCTGACGCATTAAGTACCGGCCGCACTGGGTCGGGGTTCGCCTAGTGCCCCGTTGGTTCCAAGTCGCCATTGTCTTGGGCTGAAGGAATCGTCACCCCCAAGTTTTCCAGAGTCTCGATGGTCAGGGCACCGATCGCGAGTTTGTTGTCTGTCTGATACTTCTTGATGGCCACCCAATCGGCGTCTTCCAAAGTGTCAGCGTCGCTCGGCGCATACCCTGCGCTGCGGAGCGCGGTCTTCAGTTCATTGTAGATACCGGTAGTGGTCGTGCGTTCACAGACGACGCGCTTCCACTCCCAGCGTCCGGGGCAAACCTGCACGGTCTTCTCGATCGTTGCGTATTCAGCCGGTATCTCAATCCGCTTTTGGGAGGCCGGACAGACCAGGCGTTGAGTACGAATTGTTTGGAATTCCGCCGGGATGCAAACTTCGCGAATCGATGCCGGGCGCACAAGGCGTTCGGCCATGATGGTCTTTTGTGTCGGCGGATGGCTTACGAGGCAGAAGACATCGCAAGCAGCCGCCCCACCAGGCTGGCCGGCCAGTGCGGCACAACGGGCGGCGTCTTCGCGAACCCATTCCGTGCGACCCGGTGCAACACAGACGGTCTCTTCAAAAGTCTCATACTGAGCGGGGACTTCTACGAGCTGCGTTGAAGCAGGCTTTACGCAAATTTGCTCCTCGACATACTCATATTCAGCGGGAATGATTTCGACGCGTTCAGAGCAGGGCTTTACGCAGATCCGTTCAGTTACGGTCTCCACTTGCGGGGGAATGAAGCATTTCGCCCAGCACTCGCCGGGAGCAGCGTTGGGCATTTCATCTACGGGCGTGTTGCTGGTGAGCATCGTGGTCGCTCCGCAGCGCTTTACTTTCCCACAAGCGGAGCTGGTCTTGCATGCGCAGCCCATGAGCCAGGGCATCGATGCACAAACCAATGTGGCGGTTAAGATTTTCAGACCCTTCATTTTTTTCTCCTTCAAATTCCTTTGATTTCCCGGGCAGTTGTTTGCCCCCTTAACGGTGTCACGCACTCAATAATTCCTATCGCCTATTTGTTCGCTGGATTGTTGAAATTTGTGTAAATCGAGATATGGGAAGTTGCATTGGCCGGCGCTGATTTGGAAGTGAAATAGGGCGTCTTAACTTCGTGAATTTTTAGGACGCGACGTGCGCGATTTGTCAAATAATCGTTCCGTTTTTCGAGTGCTGTGATGGGTGATGCAGTGATGAAGAAGTGGCCGTAGCCTGATCAAAGGTATGAGACGTTCTTCGCGCTCGATTGCGGACTTTGGATGTCTGATAACGCCGGCCAATCGCAGCGGCGGCGCCGCCCCGTGCGAAGCGGAAGCCGCCGCCGGATTGTCGAGCGAATGAAAATGGTTTATTACTGGAGGTCGCGCATCCGGGCCAGGTTCTGCCAGC
>JBKJYI010000138.1:0-2583 GCA_046715855.1 Phycisphaerae bacterium | reverse complement strand
TAGACGTGGGCGATGACGGTTTTGTGGTCCACCATCATGTTGTCCACGAGCAGATAAGCGTAGCAGGGATCGGTGTTGATGACCATTTCGTAGATGCGGGAGAGGCCGTAGCGGCTTTGTTTGCTCAGGCGCTCGTACTCCATGCCGAATCGCCAATGCGGGTAGCGCTGGGGGAAGCCGCCGTATGCGGCGACCTGGGCCATCTGCTCGGAGCTGAGCATTTCGAAGATAGTGGGGTAGAAATCAAGGCCCTCGCGGCGGGCGTGGTCGGCGATGGACTCCGCATGCCGGGCGATTTCGATGGGGAGCGTGAGGGTTTTTTTGTACGCCATGTCATGCGCTCTTTTCGAAGAGAACGATCAATTGGTCACCCATTCTATTCTTCCATCGGCTAAGACGGCTATCCAGTTTTTTCAATGGGCGGGGCAGTTCGTGCCAGCGACCTCTGGTTATCACCTTCAAGGCCAATTTGAAGGACCACAAGGCCCGGAAACCGGGAAAATAGACGGCCCAGGCAACAGCTCGGAGGGTCGGGGGCGTGAGCCTGCGGATATGAGGGAAGCTGTAGTGCCGATGCCAGGGGGTCTGATTGGTGGTGAAATCGGCGACCATGCCCTGGTTGCGGCGGCGGGAATCGCCGAATGTTTTCTCGTAAAAGTCGCCCTGGCGTAACAGCGCGCGGTGAATGAAGCGGTGCACGTTGGGGGCGATGAACTTGAAATTGCCGGGGTCCAGGAAGGTGAGCAGTCCAGCATGTGGCGTGGTCAGCAGAAGCTTTCCCCCGGGTCGCAGGACGCGAGCAATTTCGCTCAGCACGCGGCGTTCGTCGGCCACATGTTCGATGACCTCCATGAGGATGATTGTGTCGAACGAATCGTCCGTAAAAGGAAGTGTTCCATCCGGACTCAGCTCACGCATACGAATCGTTGGACTCTTCGCCCGACTCATTTTTTCGACATCGACATCAACTCCCCATTGCTCCTCACATCGATCCGCAATGCGATGCAGGAACGAGCCATCGCCACACCCATAGTCAAGGACCTTTCCGAGGGGAAATTGCAGCCATAAGTCGGCGTAATCGTACCACAGCAGCCGGCGCTCCGGGTGAAAACGATCAAGCTCCTTCAAAGTGGGAACGGTGAGGGCGTGCATCGCTGGTGTAGCGTCTCGCATGTGCCTAACCACGCGGCTTTACGCCGCTTGCTCGATTCATCGTCTTCCGAGCGTCCGCGCGAACTGAAGTTCGCGGCTCGCCGTCATCTCCCTGCGGCGAAGAAGAGGCGGATGCTGTCGTAGATGTCGTCCTTGGTGTTGACGCGACTGGTGACGACGGCCGGTTGGTCGGAGAGGTTTTCGTGGAGGACGTTGACGAAGTTGCCGCTGCCGTAGGCGCTGGCGACCTGGCAGTAGCCGAACATGTTGAGCGAGGGGAGCAGGTTTTCGCGGAGCATGGTGCAACATTCGCGGCTGTCGGACTCGCTGGAGTTGTCGCCGTCGGAAAAATGGAAGAGGTAGATATTCCAGTCGGAGGGGGCGTAGTTGTGTTCGATCAGCTCGCGGGCGAGCCGGAAGGCGCTGCTGATGCGCGTGCCGCCGTCCTCGCGGACGCGAAAAAAGGTCTCGCGATCGACTTCGCCGGCGCGGACGTCGTGGACGATGTAGCGGCTTTCGATGCCCTGGTAGTTTTTGCGGAGCCAGGCGTCGATCCAGAAGGCTTCGAGGCGGACGAGCTCCTTCTGCTCGTCGCCCATGGAGCCGGAGACGTCCATCATGTAAATGATGACGGCGTTGGACTGAGGGCTGAGCGTGGTCTTCCAACTGCGGTACATCTTGTCGCGGCGCTCGAAGATAATTCGCGGAGAGTCGGGGTTATATAGGCCCGACATGATCTGGCGGCGGAGGGCGCGGCGGAAAGTACGCTTGAAATGTCGCAGAGATTCGGGGCCGGACTGGCGGATGCCGCTGTAGCGGTCACGCTCGCTGGTGATGCGGTGCTTGCCCTTGGGCTTGATGCGAGGGAGCTTGAGCTCTTCGCCGAGGATTTCGGCGAGCTCGTCCAAGCTGACCTCGACCTCCATGAGGTGCTGGCCTTCCTGCTCGCCGCCGGGGCCGATGCCTTCGCCTTCGCCGTCAACGGGGTCGCCGGGCTTGCCGTCACCCTTGCCCACGCCGGCGTCGTTATTGTCGCCATAGCGGAAGTGGGGGATTTCGACGCCTTTGACGGGGATAGTGATGTATTTTTTGCCTTCGCGGCCTAGCAGTTCGCCGCGGGTCAAAAACTTTCGCAAGTCTTCGCGGATCTTTCCTTTCACTATCCTGCGAAAACGCTGATGGTCTTTGTCGATTTGCAATCCCATGATGAATTGTATGCGATCAAGGTGCCGGATTCTGTTGGGCGACCAACTTCATATGGGACGTTTTCGGTCGCCAACACCGCTCCCTAACAGTCGCGGTACTGATTGGGCGGGCATAGCCCGCCCTACATGGAGATTCTTCGCTTCGCTCAGAATGACATCACTTCTTCTTAGTCTCCTCTTTGGTGTCGCCGCGGGCGAAGATGCTGGCGACGTAGTTGAGGACGTC